>JAYTJO010000212.1:0-5572 GCA_043730975.1 Thermoleophilia bacterium
CCCGAGAACGGCAATCTCATGCTCGCAAACGCCGACGGGAGCGGTCTCGTCCTGCTGACGAGGTCGGGTTCCGACAGTGAGCCGGCTTTCTCTCCTAACGGCAGGCGGATTGCCTTCTCCAGCTACCGGCGGGGCGACCGCGACATCTACACGCTGGCGCCGGACGGTAGTGGCTTGCGCCAGATCACCTTCTCGCGCGGTGAGGACCGCGACCCGACCTGGTCGCCCGAAGGCGCGACACTCGCCTTCGAAACGAACCGCAACGGCGGCCAGATCGACATCTACGGCGTCGCCGCTGATGGGACGGGTTCGGTGAAGCTGGCCGGGACACCCGCCAACGAGCTCGACCCGGCGTGGTCACCGAACGGCAGGAAGATCGCCTACACCATCGAGTCCGGCGATCGGCGACAGATTTGGGTGATGGACATCGACGGTGGCTCGAAGAAGCAGCTCACCGACGCTCCGAACGTCAGCGAGAACCCGAACTGGTCGCCGGACAACCGGCGGATCGTCTTCGACTCGGACCGCGCCGAGACGGGCAACCTCGACCTCTACTCGATGAAGGCCGACGGCACTGACGTTCAGCAACTCACAGACAGTCCGGCGCTCGACGCGGTTCCGGCGTACTCCCCGAACGGCGCCCAGATCGTCTTCTCGAGCGACCGCTCGGGCAAGGGCACGCGCCGGCTGTTCGTGATGGGGACGAGCGGCTCCAATCCAACGCGGCTCATCGCCCGCCCGCAGCCTGAGCAGCAGATGCTGGCCGACTGGCAGCCGCTCTGGGCCAATACCCCGAAGGATCCTTGCACGATCCGCGGCACGATCAACGGCGACGACCTGGTCGGCACACCGAAGGCCGACGTGATCTGCGGCCTCGGCGGCAACGACACCATCCAGGGCCTCGGTGGCAACGACCGCCTGCTCGGCGGCCCAGGGGTCGACTCGCTGACGGCTGGCCCCGGCAACGACTGGCTCCACAGCAAGGACGGCACCGCAGACACCGTCAGCGGTGGCCCGGGTATCGACCGGGCACTCGTCGACCCGGCTCTCGACCGCATCAGCGGTGTCGAGAAACGAAACCGCTGAGCGACGAGGGAACAACGTGACTCGCATCAACAACAGTCATCTCAAAGGAATGCAATCGAGATTGGGCCTTCGCGCACCAGCATCGGTCGAGTCCGACCACAACGGAACGGGGGATTCAATGCAGGCTCTCTGTCCTTCATCACGCCGCAGGCTGCGTCTGCTGGTGTCACTGACGGTTGTCCTCGCTCTCTTCTCCGCCGGGAGCCTCGCCCGTGCCGCGGGCGTCACGCCGGTGGCGTTTCCCGGCAAGAACGGGCTGATCGCCTTCAACTCCGACGGCAGCGTGTACGTCGTCAAACCGGGTGGGAGCGGCCTTCGGCAAGTTACGCAGACGGGGATCCAGGACGGCTACCCGGGCGTGTCCTTCTCGCCTGACGGGAAGCTGATCGCGTTCTCCGCGATGAGCACGACCGATCCGGACATCTACACGGTGCGCCCGGACGGGTCGGGTCGGAAGTCGCTGACGTTTTCCCGCGGCGTCGACTCGGATCCGACCTGGTCGGGTGACGGCAAACGGATCGCGTTCGAGACCGACCGCAACGGCAACATCGACATCTACTCGGTTGACAGCGCCGGCCGAGACCCCCAGCGGTTGACGAAAGGGCCTCTCGACGGGCAGGATCCCTCGTGGTCGGCCAAGGGAAACAAGATCGCCTACACGGTGACGTCAAAGGACGGCCTGTCGAAGCAGATCTGGGTCATGGGTGGGGACGGCAGTAACGCGGCCCAGCTGACGAGCACGCTGAACTTCAGCGAGAACCCGAGCTGGTCGCCCGACGGCACGCGGATCGTGTTCGACAGCGACCGCGTCGAGAAGGGCGATCTCGAGATCTATTCCATGAAGGCAGACGGCAGCGACGCGCGGCGGCTCACAAACAGCCCGTCGCTCGACGCCCTGCCCGCCTACTCGCCCGACGGCAAGAAGATCGCCTTCGTCAGCGACCGCCTGCAGAAGGACAGCCGGCGGCTCTTCACCATGTCCACGATGGGAGCCAAGCCGAAGCGCGTCGTCGCGGGAGATGAGCCGAACTTCCAGATGGTGCCCGACTGGCAGCCGCTACGCCTCGGTGTCAAGGACAAGGCACCGGTGTGGCCCGGGCCACCGTTGCCCGCCGGAGGCGTGGCGGATAGGGTCGACCCGCTCTACGACCAGGCCGACGCCTGGTCGGTGAAGATGGAGCGGGGCGTCACCTATCGCATCAACCTGTCGCCGCGAAAGGGCTGCGCCTCGATCGGTGTCTACCCGCCCGATACCCACTCGTTCAGTACGAGCCGACGGGTCGCCTACCACGAGTGCGGCGGCTACTTCACGTTTACGCCCGGGCCGAACGGAGGCGGCACCTACAGCCTGCTCGTGTCAGCGCAACCCGGGACGCAGGCGATCGTCGCTTACCACCTGCAGGCAGCTGCGGCGCAGCCGGACGATCAGGGGCCGGGCATCCTGCTCGGCAGCGATGCGACGGTCTCCGGGTCGTTGTCCGGCATCGGCGTCGACGTCTACGACCTGTATCGCTTCGACGTCAGCAGGCTGAGTACCGTCCAGGTGGATCTGACCTCCTCCGTCGGGCTCCAGCTAGCGCTCACGACCCTCGACGGGACCCGGATCGCCGACGCCACGCCTGGCTCGACGTTGCGAAAGACGCTCAAGCAGGGCACCTACCTGCTCGCGGTGACCGCGCCGGGTCGCGTCGGTGGGAAGTACACGCTAGCGCTGCTCGTGCGCCTCGTGACCAAGACAACACTGACCGCTGACGGTAAGGCGAAGCTCACCGTCCCGGTCGGGCAATCGGTCGTGCTCCAGACCGAGACAACGCCGGCTCCGGCCGGAGGCACGGTGCGCCTCGTGCTCGAGTACCAGGATCCCCTCGCTGGCTGGGTCTTCCGCAAGTCGTGGGATATCAGTCCGGGCTCGACGGTCGTGTTCGCTCCGCCGGCTGTGGGAGCGTGGCGTGTGCGGGCGACCTTCTCCGGAACGCGAGGTGCGAGCCCGAGCACGTCCGACCTCGTGACGGTCGTTGCGACGACGACCTGAGCGCTCCATCCCGGTCGTGGTGGGCGGACGCCTCCGCTCACCACGACGGGCTCGTCAACCGTCTGCCCCGACGTCTCAGACCGGAAAGGAGGAGAGCCGATGACACGGAATGCGAAGTCGAGAAGTGTTTTGCTTCGTCGTCGCGATCACGCTCTCGGTACCCCTCGTGTCCGCGGGGGGCCTGGCGGCGGAGGCGCGCAGCACGCCGATGGCCGCTCCTGTACCCGGCTGAACTCCAGGCGCGCCGACCGCCTCCGCGGCGGCTCGGGTGCCGATCTGCTTTGCGGCCTCGGCGGCAACGACGTCATGAGCGGGGTCGGTGGTGGGGGTTGTGGTTCGGTGTGGCTGGTCGTACGCTTTGGGGTCAGGATGAGTGTGTGATGGGCAGATTGGCTTGGGTGTCGGCTGTGTCCGCGGTGATGCTGGCCGCCGTCCTGTTGTCGGGAACGCCCAGGGCTTCGACTCTTGGTGCAAGCGGCTATCCGCAATCTAGTAAGGCCTCGGCGACCCGAACCCTTACGGGTTTATATATTGTGGGCAGATCCGCGCCTCCGGCATCGTGCGGAATCGCCCGAGATACGTTCTGGGGGCTCGCGACCGCGACTGGTCATTTATGTCCATTGCTTCGACGGGACCTGGTCGCTGGGTCGTGCGCGAGGACAAGTACGTGACCCCTTCTAAACGTTGGATGTGGGTGCGTGTCGGATCCGCGAAGCGAACCTCACCCTCGACCGTGGTGGCGATCAAGGGGAAACGAGTGTGGGGCCGCGTCGTCGGCGGGGCAACCGCCCCGGAAGCCATCCTGGCCCTCTTCGGCGGCTGGAAGTTCTCAAATGCGTGCCTCGGCCCATAAGCCCGCTCGACACCAGTGACGAAACGCGGCCGTCCCTGTGGACGCTGAGGCACGGCACCTGACCCCGTGAGGTACTCGTGTTTGCGAAAGCGGCGACCGCAAGTGCAGTCGCGACGGTGAACGCTGCCTTGCTCTTCAATCCGACCCCTTCAAGGGTCGCCGCACCTGCGGGATGGAGCCGTGCTTCTGGTGCGGTATCGAACGCCCTGTGACATGGCCGATACACCGTGTTCGCAACTCTTGTTGCTTTCCGTTCGATTTCCTCACGAAGTAGGCGTAACGTCATCGTCATGGCACGCCGCCTGAACATTGATCTGACGGTCTTGCGGCGCTGACTGGATCCTGCGCTTCCGGGCACTCGAGGGCCGCAAAGGTGAGCGGGGTGGGCGTCTTCGACCGCTACGCCTACGTCAATGCCTCCGGGCGGTTCTCGATCGACCTTCGCACGGGCCGTGTCAGAGGGCCGCTGACGGGCCGCGCGACGCCGATCCTCCCCGACTTCCTCAACCTCCCGTGACCTGATGAGCCGCTCCGATGGCTGGGAGATAGCGTTTTGGTAGGCGCACGGTGCAGGCTCGGACGTATGAAGCTACGCCACGCTGTGCTCGTGCTGGGAGCGACCGTGCTCCTCGTTTCGGCTGCGGGCGCAGCCGGGGGTGGTGGGGAGGGCAGGATCGTGTTCGCGAGCAATCTGCCGAGGTATCCGCCGCCTGCGAATCTGAATCTGTCCCGCGTCTATTCGGTGGGTGTCGATGGTCGTGGGCGGAGGAGCCTGAGCGGAGATCCAGGTGCGGTTGCGGACGAGTGGGCGTCGGTTTCGCCGGACCGAACGAAGATCGTCTTTCTGCACGGCGTCGAGTTGTGGCTGATGAATGCCGACGGCTCCGGGCAGCGGCGGTTGTTGTCGCCGGACCCGGGCGAGAGTTTCATGACGGAGTTCGGGATCCGGGAGCCTGCCTGGTCGCCCGACGGAACGAAGCTCGCGGTCAACGTGGTCGTCACACCTCCTTGTCCTGATCCCTCCAACAAGTACTCTTGTTACAGCGGTGTCACGGGGGTGATCGTCGACCTCGCCGGGACTCGGGTCGGGACTACGGGCCTGAATCCCTCATGGTCGCCCGACGGAAGACGTCTCGTCTACGAAGTAGACGAGAGTGGCAGTCCCGATGAACGGGTTTGGCAGATCGTCGTGTCGAATGTGGACGGCACGTCCGTCCGCGAGCTCACGGATGGAATCCGCGTCCCGGAAGGGGCCTGCTGGGCGTACCCCTCGTGGTCGCCCGATGGCCGTCGAATCCTGGTTGGGCTGCTCGATTGTAACAACGGGTTGGTCGAAATCTGGTTGCGGTCGTATATCTTTCCGGTCGGGAAAGGGCCTCGGCGTGTACTCGCCGGCGCCGGCCGTCCCGTGTGGTCTCCGGACGGCACGAAGCTCGCCTTTCTACACCAATACGTCAACTCGAAAGGCTACTCGGACACGAGTGCGCTCTTCGTGGCCCGTGGTGACGGCTCTCGAGCGCGCCTCCTGCGGGCGGCCGATCCGGCGGGCGCGCCGGTGTGGTCGCCCAAGGGGGGCCGGCTCGCGTACGCCTCCGCCCGAG
>JAYTJO010000213.1:0-4410 GCA_043730975.1 Thermoleophilia bacterium
CGTCCTCGGTCGCCCCGATACGTCCCGTATCGGCAGGCTCCCTGCGTCCTCGCATCGCACTCGCCCAACACGCCCCGTCGACGAACCGTCATTCTGAAATGCGCTCTAAGCGTCGAAACCGATCCCGTCGACCTTGTCCGGTGTGATCCGGACGGTCAGGCGCGTCTCGCCGGGGCGCCGAAACGGGTAGCTGTCGGCACCGAGGAACTTCTTTGCCAGCGTGTCGATGTGTGCGTCTGCTCCCTCTGCGACTATCGTCGCCGTGCCCGTGACGCCGACCCACCGGAACATTTCGCTCGGGTCGATCACCACCAGCGTGACCCGTGGGTCGGCCGCGATGTGCCGCGCCTTCGCGCTCCCGCCGGGCGTGTTGAACCGAACGTCGTCACCGTCCGTGTCGACCCAGACCACGGTCGAGTGAGGCGATCCATCCGCCCTCAGAGTCGTCACGGTGCCGACGAACGGGTTGTCCTGAATGAATGCACGTTGCGCGTCAGAAAGTCGTGCCACGGGGTCTCCTCCCGATCAGGGATCGTACGGTCGCATGGAGTAACGAATCGCAACCCCGGATTGATCCCGCCCGGGAGGGAATAGGATGCCGCCATGGCGCTCGTCCTCCTACGCGCACCGCTGTCCGAGATCGCCGGAGCGCGCGAGCTCGAGCTGGAAGGCGCAACGGTGAAGGAGGCTTTGATCGCACTCGAGCAGACCCGGCCGGCTGTCGCGGGCTGGGTGCTGGACGAGCGACGTGCGATCCGCGAGCACGTCAACGTTTATGTCAACGGTCAACTCGCGCAGGGGGAAACGCCGGTCGGAGCCGCCGACCGCATCCACGTCCTGCCCGCGATCACAGGAGGATGAGATGACGGAGATCCTGGTCGGGACGAAGAAGGGGCTGTTCGTTCTCGGGGGAGACGTGAACAACGGGTTCGAGGTGAAGGCGCGAGCCTTTCCGGGCCAGGCGGTCGAGTACGCGATGCGTGATCCCCGCTCCGGGCGGTACCTCGCCTCCGTCACGTCCTGGTTCTACGGGGGCCGGATCTGGGTCACGGATGACCCGGCCGGCGAATGGGAGGAAGCCGGCGGGGTCACCCTGCCGGAGGGCGGCGACGCGTCGCTTGCACGGATCTGGGTAATCGAGGCGGGCGAGGCAGACGGGATGCTCTACGCCGGCGGCGATCCCGGGTGCCTGTTCGAGAGCAACGACGGCGGACTCACGTGGGCGCTCAACCGCGGGCTCTGGGATCACCCGACGCGGCCCGATTGGACTCCCGGCGGCGGCGGGCTCTGCCTGCACACGATCGTGCCCTGGCCGGGAGACCCAGACCGGCTGATGGTGGCGATCTCGGCGGTCGGCGTGTGGCTGTCCGATGATCGCGGCGCCACGTGGCGGTACTCGAACAGCGGCATCGTCCCCGAGTACATGCCCGAGGAGGCGCGTGACGTCCCGCACCAGCACTGCGTCCACAACGTGCGCCGCTCTCCCTCACGCCCCGAGCGACTCTTCATGCAGTTCCACGGCGGGGTCTACCGCTCCGATGACGCCGGCGCGATCTGGATCGACGTCGGCGACGACACGGCGTTGCCGTCGGACTTCGGCTTCCCGATCGTTGTCGATCCTGCAGACCCCGACAGCGCCTACGTGATTCCGCTCATCGGTGCCGAGGATCGGACGACGCCGGGCGGCGCGGTGCGCGTCTGGGAGACACGTGACGCGGGAGCGACGTGGGCTCCCCGTGGGGACGGACTCCCCGCGCAGGATGCGTACCTCACCGTTCTGCGCGAGGCGTTCGACTCACGCGGAGAAGGCGTGGCTCTCGAGCTCTACTTCGGCGCGACGTCGGGCGACGTCTTCGGCTCGAGTGATGCCGGCGCGACGTGGGCGACCGTGGCCGAGCACCTGCCGCCCGTCCATTCGGTTCGCACGGCCTGAGGAAGATCGGCGCGGGTCGGCTCCGGGAGCCGGCCCACGCGAGGTCGCTACCGGGTCGTTGTCGGGATGCCGGTGATCGTCCCGTCAGCGATCTCCTGCTCGACCTTCTCGGTCGCCGCGATGTCGTCCTTGTTCGCATCAGGACTGAACTTCCCCAGCCCGACGCCGTCCTCATCAAGGCCGAAGACCGCGTTCCCACTGCCCTTGAAGGTACCGTCCTGCACCGCCTTGGTCGTGAGGTACACCGCGCTGTCGACGCCCTTGAGCCCACTCGTGAGCACGTGCGGCCCAAGGAAGGACTGGTCTGCATCGACGCCGATCCCCCAGACCTTCTTCTGCTTGGCGGCGAGCAGCGCGCCGAGGCCGCAGCCACCCGCGACCTGGAAGACCGCCTTCGAGCCGGCGGCGATCTGGTTGAGTGCGAGCTCCTTGCACTTGGCCTGATCGTCCCAGTCCTGCGAGTACCCCCATTTCACCTTCATCCCCGGCACCGCTGCCGTTGCTCCCGCCTTGTAGCCGGCGATGAAGCGGTCGACGGGCGGCTCCTTGAAGCCCGCGACCGCGCTGACGAGGTTGCCGCCCGCGCGCTTCGCCTGGAGTGCGGCAAGGTAGCCAACGAGGTAGCCGACCTGCTCCTCGCGAAACAGGAGTCCCTGGACATTCACCGGCTTGCCCTTGAGCGTCGCCTGATCGACGTCGACGATGGCGAACTTCGTGTCGGGGAAGGCTTTGGCCGTGCTCGCAATCGCATCACCCTGGGCGTACCCGACGCCGATGATCAGGTCGTAGCCCTTGCGCGCGAGCGAGGTCATGTTGGGGATGTAGTCGGCGGCGGACTTCGACTCGATCACGCGACCCTGAACACCGAGCTCCTTCTCGGCCCGCTTGAGGCCGTTGTAGGCGAGCTCGTTGAATCCGTCGTCGTTGAGCTGCCCGAGATCGGTGATCAGGCCTACCTTGATCCCGGTCGGTGTGCTCTCCGTCGTCCCGGAGGCGGCATCGTCGTTCGAGCCGCAGCCCGCAGCGATGACCGCAACTGCCGCCACACTTCCTGCGATCAACCCGAAGCGGCTCCTTCGCATTGTCATCGTCCGTGCCTTTCGCTAGTTTTTGACTATGAGTCGTAAACCTCTGACCGAGTTTACCAGACCGACCCAGGTCACCCTTGCCGCGGTGTTGCAGGTCCGCGACGGCGATCTGCAAGTGCTGCTCTGGCAGCGCGCGCGCAACCCTTTCAAGGATGCGTGGTCGCTACCGGGCGGGGTGCTCGCAGCGAACGAGACGCTGGAGGCGTCGATCCGCCGCCATCTCGCAACGAAGGTCGATCTGGCAGAAGTGGCGCACCTCGAACAGGTCTCGACGTACGGCGACCCCGATCGGAACCCGGTCGAATGGGAGATCGCCACCGCGTACCTCGGCCTCGTCCCGCTCGGCGTCGACCCGTCCGTGCCGGATGACACGAGCTGGCATCCCGTCGACGAGCTCCCTCCCACCGCGTTCGACCACGGACCGATCATCCACTCGGCCCGTGACCGTCTCCGCGGCAAGCTCTCGTACACGAACATCGGCTTTGCTCTCGCCCCGGCCACGTTCACCCTCACAGAGCTCCGCGACGTCTACGCGGCGGCTCTCGGCTACGACGTCTCGGCAACGAACCTCAAGCGCGTGCTACTGCGCCGTGGTGCGATCACACCGACCGGTGGCCGCCGGGATCCGGGACGGGCAGGAGGCCGCCCGGCCGAGGAGTTCGCGTACTCGGAGCAGGCGCTCGAGGTCACCGACCCCTTCGCCACGTTGCGTCCGCCCGAGTAAGGTCTGCCGTTACTCGGTGATCTGCGTCGACTCGGTGACGAGCCACGTACGATCTGCGCGAAACCGATCGCGCGAGAACTCGACCGGCGTACCGTCGGCGGCGTACCCGACGCGCTCGACGAGGAGCACCGAGACTCCGCGTTTCGCGCCGATCGTGCGAGCATCTGAGGGCCTGGCCTCGGCCACCTCGAGACGCTCCGTCGCCCGAACGGGCCGAAGCCGAAACCCGGCGTCCATGAGATCGTAGAGGGAGCCTCCGAGATCCATGTCCTCGATGTCGGGAAACAGACGGGTGGGCAACGATGTTCGTTCAACGGCAAGCGGCTTTCCGCCGGCGAGACGGAGGCGCGTGATGACGACCACACGCTCGTCGCGCCCGAGCCCGAGAGCGGCTGCCGTTCGCTTGCCGGCCGGCTCGATCTCCGCTGAAACGAGCTCGGCGTGAGAGGCGCCGGCAGCACGTCGCAGCGTCGCGGAGACACCGCCCTCTCCACTCGCAGTCTTCCCGCTCGGCGTCTCGCCGACGAACGTTCCTCCCGCCCGGCCAACGACGCGCCGCACGAGGCCGTCGCGCTCGAGCTCTCCGAGTGCCTGCCTGACGGTCATCCTGCTCACACCGAGGGTTGCGGCGAGCTGACGCTCCGGGGGCAGCCGGACTCCCGGCG
>JAYTJO010000214.1:0-3424 GCA_043730975.1 Thermoleophilia bacterium
CTTGTGCAGTTCCTCGACGTCTGGCAGAGCGATTTCGACCGAGAGCATGAACCCCTTCTTCTCGTGGTTGACGAAGACGAGCCCTATCCCTGAAGTACCATTCCCCCGACCCCCTCCGGCCGGTTTCCCCCTTGCAGGCGGCGAATCCTATACGTGAGTTCAGCCCTGTGTGCCACGAATTTCGGGACGTGCCCGAAGCTGCCCAACCCTCTCGCCGTGGCTGTTTTCAACGGTGACGAAACCGAGCTCACCGGTCTCGATGCCGAGCTGGTGGAGAAAGTGGGCAAGTGCAGGGCGAATTGCCCGAAAGGCGCCGTCCTCCACCTTCAGCGCAACCCCGAGCCCGTCCGGCGATCCCGCGCAGAAGAGACCCTCGGCTCCTCCCTTCGCGACCCAGCCGTCGACCTCTGAAACGAACATGGCGTCTGCGGCGATGGGCCCACGGAGCATCTCCGGGTAGGTGCGGATCGCCGCAACCACCCTCGAGCCACCCTCGAGATGGGGCAGACGCGCGAAGGCGTGCGCACATCTATCGAGGGAGAGAGCGAAGGTCGGCACGCCGCAGCCGTCGATCGCAACGTCGATAGAGGCAGGGTCGAGGTCGGCTGCAGCCGCGACCGTCGTGAGTAGCTCCACCTGCAGGGGATGTGACGCGAGCCGATACCCCGCCGTCTCGTAGCCGCGCTCGTGACAAAGCAGCAGAAAACCCGCATGCTTGCCCGAGCACGTGTGCTCGATCGGCGTCGGCTCGGGCCCGGTTTCGAGGTCGGTCTCGGCTGCGTGCGCCTTCGTCAACAATCCCCGGACGATCTCGAGCTGCTCGGGGCGGGCGAGGTGCGACGAGCACGCGATCGCGATCTCGCGATCGTCGAGATCTGGACGCGCGCGTACGAGCGGGAGCACCTGGATCGGCTTTGCGGCTGAACGGAGAAAGACGAGGAGGCGAGGGTCACCGGCCTCCGCGACGATCTCCCCGTCGCGCACCGCGACGGCGTGAACCGAGTGCACCGCCTCAACGATGCCCCCTCGCACCACCTCGACCTGGATTGGATCGGCCATTGCAGGGAAACTATCCACTGATGACCGATGCCTGAGCTACCGGAAGTGGAGGCGTGGGTACGCGAGCTCGATCCGCTCGTCTCGCGGGCGCCGATCGAGCGTGCCGGCCCGGCGCACATCGCCACCATGAAAACGTTCGATCCGCCGCTGCGGATCCTCGAGGGACGGCTGTTTGCGGGAGCGCACCGCCGCGGGAAGAACCTCGTGTTCCCGACCGCAGACGGTGAGCTCGTCCTCCGCGTCCACCTGATGAGCGCCGGCCGGCTGCGCTACCACGCGCCCGGGACAAAGACGCCGAAGACGCCGATGTTCCGGCTCGCGTTCGCGGACGGAGGAGAGCTCGTGCTCACCGAGGCCGGCAAGAAGAGGCGCGCGGGTGTCTGGCTCTTCACGCCCGAGGGTCTCGAGGCGGAGCTCGCGCATCTCGGCCCGGACGCGCTCGGCCTCGGGCGGGAGCGGCTCTCGGAGATCCTGTCGAGAGAGCGGCGCCAGCTGCACCCGCTCCTGCGCGATCAGCGCGCGCTCGCGGGCATCGGGCGCGCGCACGCGAACGAGATCCTCTGGCTCGCGAGGCTATCGCCGTTCAAGCTCTCGACCGATCTCTCCGCCGAGGAGGTCGCACGACTCGCGGCGGCGATCGAAGACGACCTCTCGCGCGCCCTCGCCCTCCGCGAAGCGGGAAAGGGTGATGCCGCCGTCTACCGGATCCACGGGCACTTCGGCGAGCCGTGCCCGCTCGGTCACGACACGCTCAGACGCGTCGCGTTCGAGGAGCACACGATCACGTACTGCCCGACCTGTCAGACGGGCGGCAAGGAACTGAAAGACCGGCGGCTCTCCCGACTGATTCGTTAGCGCTGATAGCCTCACGCGATGCCGCAGGGACCACATCTCGTCTACGACATGCAGGCGTCGGCGCCGCCCGTCGAGCTCGCGCTCTCCCGAGCCGGAGTTACCGGGGTGCAGAAGGCAATTCGCATTCGCCGCGGCGACGCAGAGACGGTCATGGCCGCCGACATCGAGTGCACGGTCGATCTCGCCCGCGGTCAGAAGGGCGTTCACATGTCACGGTTCCCGGAGGTCTTCGACGAGGCGATCGGCGATGCGGTTCTCGGCGAAGCACGGATCATCGAGGAGATCGCGGAGGTGATCGCCCGGCATATCGTCGAACGGCAGAACGCTCATCGCGCCGAGGTGCGGATCACTGCCCGCTGGCCGATGCGGCGCGTAACTCCTGTCACGGGCCTGCCGACGCAGGAGATGGTCTCCCTGATCGGGATCGCCGCAGCGACGGCCGGCGCGGCCAAGCGGGTCGTGGGCGTCGAGGCGACCGGTATCAACGCCTGCCCGTGCGCACAAGGACTCGTCGCGGCCCGAGCAGCGGAGCGCCTCACGGAGGCCGGGTTCGAGGCGGCAGCGATCGAGCAGATCCTCCAGCTCGTTCCCATCGCGACGCACAACCAGCGCGGCAGAGGCACGCTCCTCGTCGGCACCACGAGCGAGATCGACGCCGAGACTCTGGTCGACCTCGTCGAGCGCTCGATGAGCGCACCCGTGTTCGAGCTCCTGAAGCGCCCCGACGAGCTCTTCATCGTCGAACACGCACACCTCCAGCCGCGCTTCGTCGAGGACTCCGTGCGGGTTGCGCTCAAGAACCTGCTCGACGAAGCGCCGGGGCTCGCGGACGGAGATTTCGTGCTCTCGCGCCAGGTGAACCTCGAGACGATCCACGCGCACGACGTGCTGGCCGAGCGCTCCAGCACGGTCGGTGAGCTCCGCAGCGAGATACAGGGGGCCGACACTGCGCGTCAGACGACGCTCGCGGACTGGCTTACGACGTAGAGGCCTGGTCGGCGGCGCGCGAGAAGCGCGATTCGGTGCCGTGCAACAGGCGGCCGATATTCTGGCGGTGAAGGAAGACCACCGCCAGGCTGGCTGCGACGGTAAATGCGACAGTCGGCCAGGGCTCGCCGAACACGACGCACAGAATCGGAAGCACGCACGCGGTCACGATGGACGCAAGCGACGCGTACCGGAAGAGCACGAACATGGCGATCCAGACGAGCAGGCAGACGGCTGCCGCGAGCGGCGCGAGGGCGAACGCAACGCCGCCACCCGTCGCAACCATCTTGCCGCCCTTCGTGAACCCGAGCCAGATCGGCCGAGCGTGCCCGAGCATCGCCGCCGAGCCGGCAAGCACGCCAACCCACTCACCACCGACCCGGAGGCCCACGTAGGCGGGAACGAAGCCCTTGAGAACGTCGAGGAGCGCGACCGGCACGCCGAGCCAGCGCCCGTAGGAGCGCCAAACGTTCGAGGCGCCGATGTTGCCGCTGCCCTGCTTGCGGATGTCCTCGCCGCGGAG
>JAYTJO010000215.1:0-1866 GCA_043730975.1 Thermoleophilia bacterium
TCTTCGATCGCGGCGGCTACCTCTACCACGGTCGTGTCAAAGCGCTCGCCGACGGCGCGCGCGAAGGAGGACTTGAGTTTTGAGCACGTTTGGGGTAGCTGAGACACGCGAGCTGAAGGAACGCGTGATCGAGATCAACCGCGTCGCCAAGGTCGTCAAGGGTGGCCGGCGGTTTTCGTTCACCGCGCTCGTCGTCGTCGGAGACGAGACCGATCGGGTCGGCGTCGGCTACGGGAAGGCGCGCGAGGTTCCGCTCGCCATCTCGAAGGCCGTCGACGACGCGAAGAAGAACCTGTTCACGGTGCCGAAGCACGGCACGACGATCACGCACGAGATTCTCGGCGAGTTCGGCGCCGCGCGCGTCGTCCTCCGCCCCGCGAGTGAGGGTACCGGGGTGATCGCAGGCGGCGGCGTACGTGCCGTCCTCGAGCTTGCCGGCATCCGTGACGTTCTCGCCAAGAGTCTCGGCACCACGAACCCGATCAACATGGCGAAGGCAACCGTGAACGGTCTCAAGAGCCTTCGTCGCCCGGAGGACATCGCCCGACAGCGCGGTAAGACGATTCGTGAAGTGCTGCCATTGCCGCGCGGGTACGACGCGGTCAAGGTCGCTGCTGCTGCTGCCGCCGCAGCCGAAGCTGAGGCTCCTGCTGATGCTGACGTCGTGGAGGTGACCTCGTGAGTACGGTCAAAGTCACCCAGATCCGGAGCACGATTGGCCAGAGCAAGGCGCACCACGGCACCATCCGGGCGCTTGGTCTCGGCAAGATCGGCCGAAGCGCAGAGCACACGGAGTGCGCCGAGCTGGCAGGCCAACTGCGCCACGTTGCTCATCTCGTCAAGGTCGAAGGGAAGGACGCGTAGACATGGCCGAGGAGCTCAATCTCCACAGCCTCCAGCCGGCACAGCCGCGCAAGGCACGCAAGCGGGTCGGCCGCGGCATGGGATCCGGCAAGGGCCGGTACTCCGGCCGCGGGATCAAAGGCCAGAAGTCGCGCTCCGGGTCGCACATGATGCCGGCCGGGTTCGAGGGCGGGCAGATGCCAATCGACATGCGGCTCCCGAAGCTTCGCGGCAACACGTCGGCGGACGCGATGCCGATCGGGCCCTTCCGCACGTACACCCATCCCGTCAACCTCCGCGACCTCGAGGCTCGCTTCGAGGCCGGCGCCGAGGTGACCCCCGACTCGCTCGTCGCTGCCGGGTTGATCAAGAACACGAAGACCGACATCAAGATTCTCGCCTCCGGCGAGCTCACGAAGAGCCTCTCCGTCACTGCACACGGCTTCTCGAAGACCGCGAAGGAGAAGATCGAGGCTGCGGGCGGGACTGTCACGTGGTTGCGCGGCGAGCCGGTCGCGAAGAAGCCGAAGAAGGCAAAGGCCAAGCGGCCCGAAGCGGTCGAGGAGGCTGTGGCCGAAGACGTGGCGGTCGAGATCGCCGAGGAGGCACCCGAGGCTTCGACCGACGAGGCAACTGCTGAGTAATGCTGAGCTGGCTCGGAAACGCCTGGCGCGTCCCTGAACTTCGGCGTCGAATTCTCTTCACGGCGTTCATCCTTGCCATCTATCGGCTGGGCTCCTGGCTTCCTGCTCCGGGCGTCGACGCAGCAGCGATCGAGAACTACTTCTCCGGTCAGGGAGGCTCGATTCTCGGGCTCCTGAACCTGTTCTCCGGCGGAGCCCTCTCGCAGTTCTCGCTGTTCGCGCTCGGAATCATGCCGTACGTCACGGCATCGATCATCGTCCAGCTGATGACGGTCGCTGTGCCGAAGCTCGCCGAGCTGCAGAAAGAGGGCGAGTCCGGCTACGCCAAGATCAACCAGTACACGAGGTACCTCACGGTCATCCTCGCGGCCCTGCAGGC
>JAYTJO010000216.1:0-1640 GCA_043730975.1 Thermoleophilia bacterium
AACGACAAACCGGTCTCGATCGTTCTCCATCCGGACGAGAAGCGTCTCGATCGCCTCACGACCAAAATCCTGATTGCTCGTCCCGCCGAGCGAGTACGCCTCGTCGATGAAGAGAACGCCGCCGAGCGCACTGTCGATGACAGCATTCGTCTTCATCGCTGTCTGGCCGACGTACCCTCCCACGAGGTCTTGGCGCGCCGTCTCCACGACCCGCCCATGGTCGAGGAGGCCGAGCGCAGCGAAGATCTCGCCGATCAGCCGGGCGACGGTCGTCTTACCCGTACCCGGAGGGCCGTCGAAGACGAGGTGATGGTTGAGATTAGGCGTCCTCAGACCGTCAGCCTGCCGTTGTTGCTGCACGCGGAGGAACGCGATCAACGCCCGCACTCGTTCCTTGACGGGCGCGAGCCCGATCAGCGCATCCAACTCGGAGAGAATCAGCGAGAGTCGCTCCGCCTCGTCTGGAACGGGCGCGTCTGCCAGCGCGGCATCGGATCTCGCATCGCGTGTTGGCTGGCCTTCACAACCGGCCGTCGCCGCGGTGAATCCGTCTGCGTCCTGGCGTTCCGGCTCAGGTGCCTCCTCCCTCTGCGAACGGGGAGGACGGAGAGGGCTGTTCCCTTCCTTTGACTCGACCAGCTCCGTGAGGATGCGGTCGAGTCGATCCCACGTTTCATCGGTCTGGCCGATTCCCTTCCACCCGTACCAGAGCAGGAAGATGTTCTTGCCGTACTGGCGGGCCGCCTGAACGAGCCCGTCTCCGACGTCCTGCCAGTTGATCCCTCTCGCATCGAGCTGGAGAGCTTCACCTTCTTGGCCGCCAAGGAGGATTTCAGGGTACGCCGCCTCGCCACTCCGGACGACGAAAATCGTGAAGGTCCCGTACTCGCCGGAGAGCGCGGCTTCGGAGAACTCCAGCAGGTCGAAGATGCCGTCGCTCATGTTCGTGCGAACGAGCGTTTCTTCCGTCTTGGCCCGAAAGTGGTCTACGAGCTCGGAGGTCGAAAACGCCCGCCCGTGATCGAGGGCGTCACCGGAGGTGTACCCGATCAAAGACACGGATCTCCCATGTCCGATGGATCGGCACGAACGCGGAAGAACATTAGAAATCCGCAGCCCGAATCAGGGCGGCAAAGGGCTATCTGTAACGGATCTGGAAACGACGACGGGCCGCGGTTTCCCGCGGCCCGTCGTCCTGGTGCCCTATCTCGTGGAGGGTTACGAGGCGGGGATCAGCACCTTGTTGATGACGTGGATGATGCCGTTCGTGGCCATCACGTCGGTTTTCGTGACCTTCGTGGAACCGTTGAGGAAGACGCTGCCGCCGGTGACCTTGATCCTCACGGGCACGCCCGCTGCGGTCTGCACGGACTTGCCGTTCAGCGTCACGACCTTGCTCGCCGGCACTGCGCCCTTGACGACGTGGTAGAGCAGCACCTTCTTCAGGAGGGCCGGGTTCTTGCCGAGCTGCGCGAGCGTCGCCTTCGGCACCTTCGCGAAGGCGGCGTCGGTCGGCGCGAAGACCGTCCACGAGCCCCCGGAGAGCGTCTTCACGAGGCCGGCCTTCGTGAGCAACGACGCGAGCGTCTTGAACTGGCCCGCAGCGACCGCGGTCTTGACGATGTTCTGCTTCGCTGCGG
>JAYTJO010000217.1:0-3927 GCA_043730975.1 Thermoleophilia bacterium
GGGCAAGGACGCGTCGGTGGGCGGCCTACTTCAGCTTCGTGACCTTGACGACGAACGTCAGCCGGGCGGTTCCCGCCTTCCCGACGACGCGCCAGCAGCCGACGGTCGGGAAGGTGAGAGCGGTGGGTTGGAAACCGAGACCGTACCCGGAAGGAATAGACGCCTGAAGCGGTGTGGCCGCCCGGTCAAGCCTGCGACCGGTGATCACGAGCTTGCTCGCGCTGCCGACCCACCAGCCCACCTTCGCTCGTACGGTTCCGTCGCGATTGATGGTTGCCATGGAGCCGCCGTCGGGAAGGATTCCCACTCGCAGGACACCCTTCGGCCAGTACAGATGCACGCGCAGACTTCCTGTTCCGAAGTTGAAACCGTTCCTGCCGATACCTGCATCCGGCTTCACCGCCCGAGTCGGAACCGCTGCGGCGCACGAGGCGCTTCCCGAGGCCGACGTCGATCGAGTGGCGGCTCCGGCCGCGTCGCGCGCTCCAGACGTGGATCCCGCGAACGCGAGCAGGAGGACGCCGAGGAACACACCTACCTTCGCCGGGATATCCGCCACAATTCTACTCATCCTCGTATACATCCTCGACGAGGCGCGAGAGCTCGAAAGCGGCGGTACGGACAGCCCGAATCGCCTTGTCGTAGTCCATCCGCAGCGGGCCGAGGAGTGCCACCGATCCGAGTGACCTGCTGGCGATCCCGTATGTGGCACCGACGTACGAGACGTCATGCAGTTGCCCGCCGTCGACCTCGGGGCCGACCCGCACGACGGTACGTCGCGGGTCCAGAGCATCGGAAAGAAGCTCGAGGACGGCGGCTCGCCGCTCGAGAACGTCGAGCAGGTGCTGGCAGGCTTCCAGTTCGGCGCCGCGAGCCTCGCCGAGCAGGCCTGCTGCACCGCCAACATAGAGCTGTGGGCCATCGGCGGCGACGGCGTCGACGAATGCCGTCCGGATCCTGATCAGGAACGATCGCTCGCGGTGAGGGAGTGCGGGATCCTCGAGCCGGCGGCGGAGCGTCGCCGACCCGAGTCGGAGACCGATTACCTGCTCCTCGAGATAGCTTCGGGCCCAGTCGACGAGCCCCGGGTCGACGGGCTGATCCAACTCGAGCACTCTCTTCGTGACGCCACCTGTCGAGGTGATGACGACGACGATCACGGCGCGCGGCTGCAGCTGGAGCACGTCGACGTGGCGCACCGACGCGGATTCGAGCGCCGGTGCAGAGACGAGAGCGAGGAGCCGCGTGGCCTGCGAGAGCGTCTCGGTGGTCGACCGGAGTGCTTCCTCGAGCTCGCTCCTGACCGCAGCGACGTCGACGGTGGCCGGCTCGGGACGCTCATGAATCGATTCGACGAGCTGCTCGGCATACACGCGGTAGCCGTTCTCGGTGGGAATGCGGCCTGCGGAGGTATGGGGATGCATCAGGAGCCCGAGTGCCTCGAGCTCCGCCAGCTCGCTCCGCACGGTCGACGAGGAGACGTCCATGCCCGCTCGCTCGACAAGCGATTTCGACCCGACGGGCTGGCCGGTCGCGACGTGCTCTTCGACCACCCGCCGCAGGATCTCACGCCTGCGGGAGGAGAGCTGTTCCATGAACGGCCGATTCTACCGGGCAGCCAGACGTGCTACGGCGACGTGTTCGAGAGCCGCTCTCACGGACGCGCCGCGTAGACGACGCGCTCGAACGGCCACTCGGTCCGAAGCCAGTCACTCACGGCCAGCCACAGCAGCCGGTCGAGAGGTGCGTGAGCCGCCGTCACCCATGAGCGCACGGACGCGTCATACTCGATCGAATCAGACGATCTGTCAGCGTCCGGCGTTCCGACCGGATAGATGTAAACGCAACCGATCACGTCGCCCGTGGAGCGCTCGAGAACCGTGTACGTGAATCCTCGTCGTGCTTCGAAGTCCCGAGCGTGCATCTCGAGGTCGGCCAGGTTCTCGGCAAGGGTCATCGCGTGCGGCCACGACCGGCCGACGAACCCAGGCGTCCCATGGATGTGCTCCATCGACGACGTCCACGCTCGATAGTCGGCCTCGTTGTGCTGCGGGCCGAGCGGCTCGAGCGCGAACTCCGGCGTTTCGAGCCGCAGCGGCGGCTCGAAGTCGGCGGGAACGAATGGTCGGTCGGCCTCGATTCCCGGACGCTACCCGAGCCCGGTGCCAACGCGGCGCCGCTCAGGCCAGCAGCTCGGACGTAACTCCCCCGCCGAGGAAGCGGCCGCGCCACGTGAGCGACAGGAACTGCCCACCGTCCGGATCCGACGTGCCGTCCACGACGGCGAGACCGCCCGCCACCATCCGCTCCAGGCCGATGGGGTCGACAGCCGCCTCCAGCCCATCCAGCGGAACGGGCTCGTCGAGACGCAAGCCCAGCATCAGCCGCTCCTGCGCCTTCGTCAGCGAGTCGAGCTGCTCCAGCTCCCGCGGCGGCTCGCCTCCAGCACCGAGCGCACCGATGTAACGGCCGATCGAGGCTCCGTTCCGCCGACGCTGCTCGCCGAGGGTCGACACTGCCCCGATCCCGACACCGAGGTAGTCGCGTCCCTGCCAGTAGCCTAGATTGTGGTGTGCGCGGAGGTCACGACCCGCCGACCGGTCGCCCGAAAGGCAGAAATTTGCCGTCTCGTACCAGCGATAGCCCGCACCGGTGAGCGTCTCGACGACGCGCTCGAAGTACCCCTCCATCGCCTCCGACTGGCACACGAGCTCGTCGCCCCAGGCATGGGTGAACCGCGTGCCGGGCTTGGCCTCGAGCTCGTAGAGGGAGAGGTGCTCTGGCGCGAGCGCAAGAGCCTCCGCGAGATCATGGTCGAGGTCGGAGGGCTCCTGGCCCGGGATGCCGTAGATGAGGTCGAGTGAAATGTTGTCGAAAGAGGCATCACGAAGAGTGTGAACTGCACGTCGGACGTCGTCCGGTCCGGCAACACGCTCGAGAACATCGAGGAGTCCTGGCGCAAACGTCTGGGCGCCGAGAGAGATCCTGTTCACGCCACCGTCGCGCAGGAGCGCGGCCAACTCCGGGGTCACCGTCTCCGGGTTCGCCTCCACGGTCACCTCTAAAGCCGGAGGCAGCGCTGCTAGAACCCTGCGGAGCGCGTCGGGCTCCGTAAAGGTCGGTGTCCCGCCACCGATGAAGACCGTGGCCAAGGGGTCTGCCAACGAAGCGCCCTCGCGCGCGAGTTCGACAAGCAGAGAATCGACGTACTCGGCGTGCTGGTCGGGCCGACCGACGACCGTGACGAAGTCGCAGTAGCCACACCGGTGCACGCAGAACGGCAGGTGGACGTACAGATGCTGAACGGCTCCCTCGACGCTTGCCATCAGTCCGCGTTCTGGAGTGCGATACGCGCCGACCGCCACGCGTTACTTCTTCTTGTCACCGTCGAGGTTGAGCACCGCGAGGAAAGCCTCCTGCGGCACCTCGACTCCGCCGACCTGCTTCATCCGCTTCTTGCCCTTCTTCTGCTTCTCCAGGAGCTTGCGCTTGCGGGAGATATCGCCGCCGTAGCACTTCGCGAGCACGTCCTTGCGACGCGCCTTGACCGTCTCCCGGGCAATCACGCGCGACCCGATAGCCGCCTGGATCGGGACGTCGAACATCTGCCGCGGGATCTCCTCGCGCAGCTTCTCGACGAGCAGCCGACCACGGTCGTAGGCGAACTCACGGTGAATGATCAGCGAGAGCGCATCGACCGGCTCGCCACCCACGAGCACGTCGACCCGCACGAGCTTGCCGCTCTGGAATCCGGAGAGGTCGTAGTCGAAGCTCGCGTATCCGCGGGTGCGTGACTTGAGCTGGTCGTAGTAGTCGAGCACGACCTCCGCGAGCGGCAACTCGTAGATCAGGTGGACGCGCTCGGGCGAGAGGTACTCGAGATGGTCGAAGGTGCCGCGGCGCTCGTTGTTCAGCTCCATGATCGTG
>JAYTJO010000218.1:0-7554 GCA_043730975.1 Thermoleophilia bacterium
AGCGAAGATGCAGCCATGGAAATCGCATTGATCGTCTTCATCGTTCTCGTCATCATCGGATCCGCCTTCGCAGGCAAGGATTCGCGGATCGACGAGTCGGCTCGCCGGCGTCGCTACCTCGGATGACCGAGCAGCTTCCGGCAGCCCTCGCACGTCAGGTCGGGGAGCGGAGCGAGATCGCTATTCGCTCCGCTCGCCCCGACGACGCCGCTGCCATCCAGCGGCTTGCACGTCTCGTCGACCGGATCGTCCCGGCCGAGCCGGTGCTTGTCGCAGAAAGCGATGGCGCTGTCATCGCGGCCCTCTCGATCTCGAGCGACGAGATCGTCACCGACCCTTTCCGGGCGACCGGCGACCTCGTCGCGCTCCTGCAGCTGCGTTCGGCGCAGCTTCACGCGCTCGCCGCCTGACCGACGAGTACGATCGTCCGGTGACGGAGATCCGGACGATCGGTGTAGTAGGTCTTGGCGCCATGGGTGCGGGAATCGCGCAGCTCGCGATCGAAGCGGGCTACGACACGGTGGGGCGCGAGGTGACGCCGGAGCTCGGTGAGGCCGCGGCGCGCCGGATCGAGCACTTCCTCACGCGCAAGGTCGACAAGGGGCAGCTGACGGCAGAGGCCCGAGACGCTGCGGTCGCACGCCTCGAGACCACCACCGATCTCGAGGCGTTCGCGGAGTGTGATCTCGTGATCGAGGCGATCGTCGAAGAGCTCGAGCCCAAGCGAGCGCTGTTCGCCGAGCTCGATCGGCTCTGCCGGCCCGATGCGATTCTCGCCACCAACACCTCGGCGCTCTCGGTGACCGAGATCGCGGCCGCGACGACGCGGCCCGAGCGAGTCGTCGGAATGCACTTCTTCAACCCGGCACCTCTGATGCCCCTCGTCGAGATCGTCCAGGCAGAGCTCACATCCGATGCGTCGGTGGCCGTCGCGGTCGACGTCGGGACACGTTTCGGCAAGGAGGTCGTGACGTGCCACGACACACCGGGCTTCATCGTCAACCGCGTACTGATTCCGCTCCTCAACGACTGCGTCCGCGCGCTCGACGAGGCTCGTGTCACACCCGAGGCGCTCGACCTGGCGCTGAAGAACGGTGCCGGGTGGCCGATGGGGCCGTGCGCGCTCGTCGATCTCGTCGGCATCGACGTCCATGTGCACGCCGCCGAGGCGCTCTATGCGCTTTCACGCGACCCGCGCATGGCACCGCCGGCGCGCCTCGTAACGATGAAGAACGCGGGTCTGCTCGGTCGCAAGAGCGGCCGCGGCTTCTACTCCTACTAGAGCGGCTCCTCGCAATGTTGCGCCTCCCTGCCCCTGAGGTCGGCGGCCGCCGTGTTCGTTCCCGGGAGAGGCTGCGCCATCTCCCCTACGGGAACTGCCGGGGAGAACGGTTTGGACTCAATCGTCGTCGGTGTCGGTCATCGGCACGCCGAGGCGCTTGGCCACCGTCGGAACCAGCGTTCCCTGGACGGCGACCGAGAACAGGACGATGACGAAGACGATCCCGTAGATCTCTTTCGACTGGGCCGTGCCGCCGACAACGGCGAGCGAGGCGAGCAGGATCGGCACCGCTCCCTTGAGTCCGGAAAAGGTCACGAACAGGCGCTCACCCCGTGACAGGTCGGCGGGGAGGAGGAGCGGCAGGACGACGAGCGGTCTGACGACGAAGCCGAGGACGACGGCGAGTACGAGGCCTTGCCACCAGAGCGAGTCGGCGAAGATGAACCCGAGCTCGATCGTCAATCCGAGTGCGACGAACACTGCGAGCTCGCCGAGATCCGCAAGCGCCTGGTGGAACTCCCGCACCTCGGAGCGGCGGGGGAACGCCGCGTCGCCGATCGCGATCCCGGCCACGAAGACCGCGAGGAAGCCGGAACCGTGGGCGATCGCAGCGAGTCCGTAAATAACGAAGGCGCCGAGGAGCACGGCTATCGGGTAGAGCGAGCGGTCGGGCAGCGGCACGCGTCGCAGGAGCTGAAGCAGCACCGCTCCAGCGACGGCCCCGACCAGCAGCCCGACGCCCATCTCTCGGACGAACTCCACTGCGACGTCGCCGACGGACGCCTCAGGGACCGTGGCGAGCTCGATCATCCCGATCATCAGCGCGATCCCGACAGGATCGTTGAACCCGGACTCTCCCTCGAGGATCGTCCCGGCTCGACCCTCGACCTCCTTTCCCGCGAGCACGGAGAACGTCACCGCGGGATCGGTTGGCGCGACGGCAGCGCCGATCAGGAGGGCAACCGTCCAGTCGAAGCCAAGGAGGTAATGCGCGGCTACGGCGACGAGAGGCGCGGTGCCGAACGTGCCGACCACACCCACGAGCGTGACCGGCACGGCCGCAGAACGGAACCGACGCATCCCGATTCCCATGCCGCCGTCGAAGAGGATCACGATCAGTGCGAGCGTCGCGACCCGCTGGACGTCCTGGAACGACAGCAGGCCGGCGAGTCGATCCGAGAAATCGGATGCGATCGCCGTCACCGTCAGGAGGAGCGCCGCGGTCGGTAGGCCGATCCGGGCTGCGATCACGCGGACGACGATCGCGAGCGTCAACGCGACTGCCACGAACTCGATCGCCTTGCCGAAGGTCGTGATGTCGTCCATCGGTCGATTCTTGCTGGTTTGCGTGACTACCGTGCAGGGCGACCGACATCGCGCCGCTAACAGTTTCCTTACCGGGGTCTCATCACGGGATCACTCGAGGCGCCGATACTCTCGAACACATGCGCCTCCTGGGACTGATCCTGCTCGTTCTCACCGTGTCCGTCGGAATGGCATCGGCAGCAGCACGAACCCCGGGCGGCTCCCTCGAGCTCAAGGAGGGGCGCGGCTCGTTCCAGATCACCGGCAAGGGCGTGATCGTCGGTCGCGTCGACAAGGGCACGCTGAAAATCGTCGATCTGACTCCGGCCGACCAGTGGAGCCCCTGGGTGAACGGTGTCCCGCGTGGCAAGGTCGTGGGGCTCAAGGGTCGCAACATCACCTTCCGGATCTCGGCGGGGCGCTACAGGATCGTGGCCAGTGGCGACGGAGTCTCGGTGTCGGCTCGCGGAACAGGCACCGCCCTTCTGGACGGCGAGCCCGACGCGGTCGGCGATACCGGGCACTTCCGCGTGGGCGATTCGCAGGTTGCTCCGGTCCCTGGCGAGGCGACGAAGACGACCTTTGGGACGGGTGATCTGACCGCGTCGTCATCACCGTCAGTCAAGATCCCCTGATGACCACGCCCAAGACGATCCTCGTCGTCGAAGACGAGACTGCGATCGCGTCGTTCGTGACGCTCTATCTCAAGAACGCCGGCTACGTCGTCAAGGCGGTTGGCACCGGCGGTGCAGCGCTGAACGCGATCGCTGCCGAGGTCCCGGCGCTGATCATTCTCGACCTCAACCTCCCGGATATGGACGGGATCGAAATCTGCCGTCGAGTGCGCAAGGGATCGGACGTGCCGATCCTGATGCTGACCGCGCGAGACGAGGACGTCGACAAGATCATTGGACTCGAGGTAGGGGCAGACGACTATCTGACGAAGCCGTTCAACCCGCGCGAGCTCGTTGCCCGCGTCAAGAGCGTTCTCCGTCGTTCGTCGATGGATCGGCGCCGCGACGAGGGGGATGAGATCACGCACGGCGATCTCACGATCAATGCGGGCCGGCGAGAGGTCATGGTCGGCGATCGCGAGATCCAGCTGGCACCCAAGGAGTTCGAGCTCCTCTGGGAGTTGCTCGACCACCGCGGCCTCGTCCTGACGCGCGACCAGCTCCTCGAGCGTGTCTGGGGCTACACGTTCGCGGGCGACACACGGACGGTGGATGTCCACGTGCGCCAGATCCGGCGCAAGCTCGAGGACGCGTCGCCGATCGTCACCGTGTGGGGTGTGGGGTACAAGGTCGCCCAGGATCGCACGTCCACGCCCGCTGGCTGAGAGGCCGGATCAGAACGGAGGCTGGGTGAGGCCGAAGCCTCACCCGGATCACAGGCGACCGAGGCCGATGCAGCGGGCAACGGCTCTGCGCGCGGCAGATGTCGGCCGTACACTTCTCTCGTGATCGGGTCGCTGCGTTTCCGCCTGCCGGCCCTGTTCTTGCTCGGAATCGTGCTCGCAGGCGTCTTCGCGGCGCTGATCTCGCTCCGTCTCTTCCAGACGTACACGCGTGACCAGTCGGTTCAGGAGCTGAGGCGTGAGGCAGCCGGCCTGTCGCGGCTCTACGCCGACGCGGCGCTCCGCGCCGTCGACGAGGGGACAGGCTCAATTGACTTCGCCGCATCCAAACTGGAGCTTGCGACCGGCGACCGCATCTTCTACATCGGCTCCTCTCTCTTTCCGGGGCAGGACACGGGGCTGACCAGGCTTGCCGATTCGTCAGTGCCACCACGCGTGCGGGCGCTTGCTGGGCCGGTTACCTTCGAGTTCACACCCCCGGGGAGCAACCGCGCGTATCTCGCAGCCGCCGCGCCCGTCCGACTCGAGCCCGAGAGTGAGGCGCTCGGGGCGATCGTCGTTGCGAAGCCCAGAACAGAGTTGCGCGACCAGTGGCTTCCTCTCGTCAAGCGCCTCGCTGCTGCGTTCGCAATCGGGGCGTTGCTCGCCGGGCTTCTCGGGTGGTGGCTCTCACGCAGGATCACGGGTCCGGTGCTCGCGTTGTCGGATGCGGCTGACGAGATTGCGGCGGGAAATTACGCCGTCCGGGTGCGGGCCGGGGAGGGCGGTGACGAGATCAGTCATCTCTCACAGCGGTTCAACGAGATGGCCGCAAGGCTCGGTGCGACCGAGGAGCGCGAGCGGCAGTTCCTGATGTCGGTCTCGCACGAGCTTCGTACCCCGCTGACGGCGATCAAGGGCCATGTCGACGCGATCCGGGATGGGTTGTTCGATGACCGCGAGGCGGAACGGGCGTCCCTGGACGTCGTTGCCGGAGAGACGATCCGGCTGGAACGACTCGTCGGCGACGTGCTCGATCTCGCCAAGCTGAACGCCCACCGCTTCACCGTGCACGCCGAGGAGGTCGATATGGGCGCGCTCGTCGGGCAGGCGCATGCAAGCTTCGGCGAGGAGGCAAGGCGCCGCGGGCTGACCTTCCGGCTCGACGAGGATCTCGAGGCGCCGACGATCGTCACCGACGGTGATCGCGTGCTCCAGGTTCTCACGAACCTCCTTGCGAACGCATTCCGCTGGACGCCAGATGATGGGACGATCTCGATCGGCCTTTCGACTCGTGACCGCACCGTTCTCATCGACGTGTGCGACACGGGGCCCGGGATCCAGCCCGACGAGCGGGAGAGCATTTTCGCTCCGTTCATCTCCCGTGACAGTTACGGCACCGGTCTTGGACTTCCGATCGCCCGGGAGCTGGCGCTTGCGCTCGGGGGGCGGATCGAGCTCGAGTCGAACGTCGGAGAGGGAAGCCGCTTCAGGCTCGTGCTGCCCGAGCGCCCAGCGTGATTCCGCGCGGGGAGTTGTCGCGCGAACACGACCGGCTGCGCGTCACTCCGCGCTCTCCTGCTCGTGCAGCGCTCGTCACCCTTCGCCCGCGGCAGTGGGTCAAGAACCTGCTGCTGTTCGGCGGGATCATCTTCGCGGCTGAAGTCGACGATCCGGGAAAGTGGCTTCAGGCGTTCGCTGCGTTCGCTGCCTATTGCGCCGCCTCGAGCGCCGCATACGTCGTCAACGACCTCCGTGACGTCGAGGCGGACAGGGAGCACCCGGTCAAGCGCAACCGACCGATCGCACGCGGTGAGCTACACGGTCACGTCGCAGTCGTTCTCGCCGCCGCGCTCCTGGCCGTGGCCTTCGGTCTGGCGGCGTGGCTCGGCTTCGAGTCGGTGCTCTGCCTGCTGTGCTTCACGGCGCTCCAGACTGCCTACTCGCTGGGGCTCAAGAACGTGGTTCTCGTCGACGTCCTCGCTATTGCTGCTCTCTTCGTCATCCGTGCCGCGGCCGGGGCGATCGCCGTCGACGTCAGGATCTCACCCTGGCTCCTGATCTGTACGGGGCTCCTCGCGCTCTTTCTCGCTCTCGGCAAGCGCCGGGCGGAGCTCTCACTCGTCGCGGCGGAGCAGACGCCAGGGCGGCGCGTGCTTGCGGGGTACTCGGCTCTGTTTCTCGACCGGATGCTCGTCGTCGTGGCGGGCGCCACGACGGCTGCGTACGTGCTCTATTCCCTCACGGCGCGGGATTCGTACGGGCTCGTCATCACGGCGCCCTTCGTCATCTTCGGCCTCGGCCGCTATCTCCACCTGGTGCGCGAGAGCGACATGGGAGAGGAGCCCGAGAACGTTCTTCTCGGAGACACGCCGATTCTCCTCACGGTTGCCGTGTGGGCCGTGGTTTGTGCGGTGATCCTCGTTGAGGGCTGAGGCGCCCGCGACGCCACGCGGGCGACGCATCCGCGCGAGCGTGTGCGTCGCCCCTACGCGCCCGACGCGACGCGGTGACCGTGGATCGAGACGATCTCGGCGGAGTCGCCCCGCTCGAGTCGTTCGAGTCGCCGGTCGACACCCTGCCAGCCCGACGAGATGAGCTCGACGAGGAGCGTGAGGTCGTCGAGGCGGGCGTTCCGCTCGGCGATCAGCTCCTGCTCCAGCCGCTCGAGGCGGCCGATCGCGTTGTTCAGCAAGCCCTTGATCTCGGCGAGGTTTCGCGCCACGGGGAGCACCTCACGCCGGAGTCCCTCCTGGACGGCTTCACCGACCCGATCGGGGAGTGCGGTCTCGAGCGTGAGCGCCGCGGCGCCGAGCGCCTCGACCTCTTCGCGCGAGCGGCGGAGTGCCGCTTCGAACCGGCCTTCCTCGTTGCGGCCTTCGCGCGCGGCCGCGATGCGTTGCTTCGCTCGTTCCAATGCCTGTTCATCCATAGCGCAAGGCTACTCTGGCCATCGGATGAGATCCGCTGAGCTCGACTACGACCTTCCGCCCGAGCTGATCGCGCAACGCCCGGCCGACCGGCGCGACGGGTCGCGGCTGCTCGTCTTCGACCGTACAACGGGAGCTGTGCGTCACCGCCTGTTCGCCGATCTCCCGGGAGAGCTGGGAGAGGCGCTCGTCGTCATCAACGATACGAAGGTCGTGCCTGCACGTCTCCACCTGCAGCGGGAGACCGGAGGACAGGCCGAGGTGCTGCTGCTCGAGCCGCTCGGCAAGGGCGTCTGGGAGGCGCTCGCTCGTCCGTCACGGCGCCTGCGACCCGGAGAGCGGCTCGGGCCCGTCGAGCTGCTCGAGTCGCTCGGGGACGGGCGCTGGCGTGTACACGTCGAAGGTGAGCCGAAAGGCGAGCTCCCGTTGCCGCCCTACATCCACGAGCCGCTCGCGGACGCAGCCCGCTATCAGACCGTCTACGCCGCCGACCCGGGTTCAGCCGCGGCGCCGACGGCCGGTCTCCACTTCACCCCGGAGCTCCTCACGAGGCTCGACGTCGAGCGGGTGACCCTGCACGTCGGGCTCGACACGTTCAGGCCCCTCGCCGTGGACGAGCTGCAGGAGCACGAGCTCCACGGTGAGCGATTCCGGGTGTCGGCGGATTCCTGGGCGAGGATCGATGCTGCGGAGCGCGTCCT
>JAYTJO010000219.1:0-7220 GCA_043730975.1 Thermoleophilia bacterium
GCAAGGC
The DNA here is from genome assembly GCA_043730975.1 of Thermoleophilia bacterium. Taxonomy (GTDB): domain Bacteria; phylum Actinomycetota; class Thermoleophilia; order Gaiellales; family Gaiellaceae; genus Gaiella. The sequence goes on from JAYTJO010000219.1 coordinate 8, forward strand.
CCGCCGGGGGCGCGCCGTCCGGATTGGGCGATGCAGCAACTACCCCTCCGAGTGTTCCGTCGGTCGCACTTGACGCGGCTCGCTGTGTGAGACTACGGCTTCGTGAGGTACCCCTCTTCGTGGAAGAAGACAGTTCCGCTCGGGCTCTGTACAGCCGCGACGGTGCCGCCACCCCTGAATCCCTCGTACGCACCGGTGCCGCTAATCACTTTCCACGTACCCGTGACGACGTTGTAGTTCCGCCCAGCAGCGACGAGGGCGAGCCGCTCCAAAACCTTGAGCGTGCCGTTCGCGCCCGTGTAGCTTGCCGTATTGCCGAACGTCCACACCGTTTGCCCGTTGCTGCGGACAACGCCCGGGGGCGGTTGATTGTTACCTGCACTGATGACCTTCCCGGAATCCTTTTTCAAGGCGGCGCTCGTCAGCGGGACAAACGTGAACGTCCCGCTCTCGGGGCTGCTGACCTTTCCATCGATCGCCACCCGTTGCCTGGCTGCGGACGGCGCTGCAGCTGCGACGGCCACGACCGTGGCAGCTACCACGACAGCGAGCAGGGTGGTTGCCAATAATGAGCGTCCAATCTTCATCGGGTTCTCCGTTCTCCTTCTTGTGATCCCCACCCCGACTGGAGCAAGGCTGCCGCGACCGGACAGAGAGGGCTTGGCGTCACAGATGCCACAGCCACATGGCTGCGTCAACCCAACTGTTGCAGCGACAGCAGGGATTCGTGCCTGGAAGGCCCGCCGGGGCGGGCCTTCCGTTACTTGCCTAGAGCTTCACGTTCCCGTGGTAGGGGAAGCGACCCTCGCTCGGAATGTCCTTGAACGAGAGCACCCCACTTGCACCGGAGAAGTCGCCACTGCCCGAGACGATCGGGTGTTGACAGCGACCGTGGATCTCATCTCCGGTTGGTGCGTACTTCGCGGAGAACTTAAACGTCGTGTCGAACTCGCCGGTCGGCTCGCCAGCGTCACACGTGCCGTTGCCGTTCGTGTTGATGCAGCCGACGAAGTGCTCGGTGCCCGATGCCTTAAAGCCACCGCCGGGGTTCTCGCTGACCACGTTGAACGTGACCGTATACCAGCAGCCGACGAGATCACCCTCCATTCGATAGGTGCCCGCGTCAGCGTTCGGACACGCATCTGCGCCCTCGATGAGCTGATCTCCGCGCACCGTGATGGCACCCTGACCAGCCGCGACCTGCACCCACACGACGGCGACCATCACCATGAGCCCGACCAGCAACGCGAGCCCACGCAACTTCATGCTGTCCCGCATCCCGTCCCCCTTCCAGTCGGCGAGACAACGCCGTGGTGTACGGCGGGGCTCGACCCGCTGAACGTATGACTGTACACATAGTCACAAACCAAAGTCAATCGAAAGACGCCGTCCTGTGGGCGACCGCCAAGGGCAGCCCCCAGCATTTGCGCTTTACGATCCATATGCCTATTTCCTTCCGTTGCCCTTGTGCGCGGTGCAGCAAACCGCTGCTTCCAGCGAGGTGAGGTCATCTCAGTGGTCAGCAATCACGGTAGGCGAGCGACGAACACAGCGGTATCGGCAAAAACACCGATGTTGCTCGGGTCGGCCCTCGCGTCCCTCGGACGCCAAGCCGGGCATCACGCGTCCGGGGTCGGGTTCGAACCGTCAGGCCCCGTTCGATCCCTTCTACCGCATGGGCGGCCTCATTCACATCGTCTGGCCAGGTCTGGATCCCATATTGGACGAACCGCTTGAAACGATTGTCACGGTTGGGAATCGTCACCATTTGCGCCGAACCGCGGTGATCGACAAAGCACTCGATGTCAAACCTCTCAAGGCGGAGAGACTACGTTTGGGCGAGGACGATCCACCAGGGCTCGGGGGACTGTGAGACTCGGTGGGCTGGTCTGTCTGGGATGTTTGCCAGCCTGGTTGTCGTGCTGCTGCTTGTGACTCGTCGGGTGACTGGCCGCCTGGGGTGTGCCTTTCCTAATGATTCGTCCGAGTGGCAGGGCGGCGCCGGTCTGGCGCCCGCTGTTGGCTTGATCAGGAGCTTGTCCACCCTTGTGGGGTGTGACTCATCACAGTCTTGCCGTTGCGGTTTCCCTGCACTCAGACCGGCGTCACCGGGTCGGACCCTACGAGTCGGAATCGGAGGATCAGTAGTGATGCTTGCAGATCAGGTGGATTACGTTATTGGCGTCGACACGCATCGGGACGAGCACGTGCTCGCGGTTGTGGTCGCGTCGACGGGCGCGGTCGTGGCGCAACGGTCGGTAGCGACGACTTCTCGCGGCTACGCGCAGGCGTTTCGGTTCGGCGCTGAGCACGCCGGCGGCCGGCGTGTGTGGGCGGTCGAGGGAGCAGGTCATTACGGTGCCGGACTCGCCCGTCATCTCAGCGGTCGCGGCGAGAGGGTGCTCGAGGCGGGCCGTGCGCCGCGCAACGAGCGGCGGCTGCACGGCAAGGACGATGGGCTCGACGCGATCCGCGCTGCTCGCGCGACGCTCACCGGCGACGAGCTCGCGTCGCCGAAAGCAGGGCAACGCCAGGAAGCGCTTCGGCTCCTAATGCTCGCCCGTCGCAGTGCGGTGGACGTTCGAAGGCTGGCGCTCGTTCAGCTGCGCAGCGTGATTGTGACCTGCCCCGACCAGCTCCGCTCAGAGCTGCGCGGGCTGACCCAGACGCGGCTCATCGATCGTTGCCGATTGCTGCGCCGCTCCAACACGCGCACCCGGACGAGCTAGCCGCGACGCTCGTGCTGCGCACCCTCGCACGGCGTATCCAAGCAGCGACCGAAGAGGCCGCCGAGCTGCAAACGGAGATCCTCGCGCACGTCCGGGCGCTCGCACCACGGCTGCTCGACGAGCCCGGCGTCGGGCCGATCGTCGCGGCCCAGCTGATCGTGAGCTGGTCGCACAAAGGCCGTGTGCGCTCCGAAGCAGCCTTCGCACGGCTCGCCGGCGTCGCCCCGATCCCCGCCTCCTCGGGCCTGACGACCCGGCACAGACTCAGCCGCGGCGGCGACCGCCAGCTCAACCGAGCCCTGCACACCGTCATCCTCCACCGCCGACTGCACGACCCGATCACCAAGGCCTACATCGAACGTCGCGTCGCCGAAGGCAAGACCAGCAGAGACGCCGTACGGCTCCTCAAGCGCTACCTCGCCCGCCACCTCCACCGCGTCCTCAACCGGGAGCCACTATGACTTGACAGTCATAGGAGCATCATTCCCGCACTGTGAGTGTGCGGGGACCCCGTCTGGGGTTGTTGCCAGGGTGGCATCGGTGCTCTTTGTTTGTGACTCTATTTTCGAATGACCCCGTTTCAGGGTGTCTTTCCAGTGATGTGTCCGGAGAGGGTCCGGTGCCGGTCTGGCGCCCGCTTGCTGGCCTGATCAGAAGCCTGTCCACCCTGTTTGGGTGTGACCCGTCACAGTCGTGCCGCCCGCGGTCTTCATCCCCAGACCGGCAACCGGAGTGTGTCCCCAACGCTGGGCTGGAGGTCAGTGCGGATGCTTGCAGATCGGTTGGACTACGTGGTTGGTGTCGACCCGCATCGCGACGAGCACGCGGTCGGCGTCGTCGATGTCCGTAGCGGTGTGGTCGTGTTCGAGACGAGCGTGGCCGCTGACAGCAACGGCTACGCGGAAGCGCTCCGTCTCGTCGAGACGCATGCGCCGGGGCAGCGTGCGTTCGCGGTCGAGGGCAGCGGCTCCTACGGCGCCGGCCTGACCCGCTTCCTGACCGGAAACGGAGAGCAGGTCTTCGAGGTCGGTCGACCGCCCAAACGACGGCACGGGAGCGGGAAGACGGACGCGCTCGACGCGGTCAGGGCCGCCCGCAGCGTGCTCAGTCAAGAGCAGCCCGCGACACCGCGCAGCAACGGCGAACGTGAGGCATTGCGGGCCTTGATGGCCGCCCGGGAAGGAGCGGTGAACGCGAAACGGGCCAGTCTATGCCAGCTCCGCGATCTCCTTGTCACGACACCTGAGCCGTTGCGAGCCGAGCTACGTCCCCTCACACAGGCAAGGCTGCTGGCGCGGCTCGCAGCGACGAGGCCGCAAAGCAGGCATGACCCGGAGCTGCGCGGAACGCTGCTGGCGCTCCGCTCGGTCGCTCGCCGCATCAGGCAGCTGATCGTCGAGGAACGGGAGCTCGCCCGCGAGATCAAGACCCTGACCGAGAAGCTCGCACCGCAGCTGCTCGAGCAGCCCGGCGTCGGGCCGCTCCTCGCAGCCCAGGTCGTGCTCTCCTGGTCACACAAAGGCCGGATCAGAAGCGAGGCCGCGTTCGCCCGGCTCGCCGGCGTCGCCCCGATACCCGCCTCCTCAGGACAAACGATCCGCTACCGCCTCGACCGCAGCGGCGACAGACAACTCAACCGAGCCCTGCACCAGATCCTCGTCACCCGACGCCGAATCCACGAACCCACGATCGCCTACATCGACCGACGTATCAGCGAAGACAAGACACGGCGCGAGGCCAACCGCTGCCTCCAACGCTACCTCGCCCGCAACCTCTACCGACTCCTCGAGAACGGAGCGTCCGCGGACGCTTGACAAACATTGAAGCATCACTCGCGCATCTCAGCGTTCTATGCTGCGTGAATGACTGAGGGTCCGGTGGCCCACCCGATCATCGGAGCAAGGAGACTAGTCTCGTACGAAGATCGTGACAGCGGGTCGGGATCACAACGTGGCCACCGGCACCTGGAAGGTGATTGGCAGCACAGGCGTCTACGACGGGTACAAGGGTGGCGGTACCTTCGCAGCCGCACAGCTCCCGAGCGGAGCATGGCTCTTCCGTGAGGAGGGCTACCTAGTCAAGGGATGATTCTCCTGGGCTGACGGAGGTTTCGCCAGGGACTTACCGAACTTGGCTCACGCCGAGTCGTACTGCCTGGACAGCGGCCTCGGCGCGCGTCCGCGCACCGAGTTTGCGCAGGATCGCCGCCACATGGCTGTGGACGGTGCGTTCAGACAGAAACAGCGATTCGGCGATCTCGGCATTGCGTCGGCCTTGCGCGAGGAGCGTGAGCACCTCGAGTTCACGCCGCGTCAGCCCGGCTGGATTCTGTATCGTCGCCACCCTCGGCCCCCGCGGCAGCTTGCGAGCTCCGTGCTCGCGAAGGCGGCGGGCAACCATCGCGGCGGCTTGGCGAGCACCGAGACGCTGCAGCTCGCCCAGCGCGTGCAGAAGCGCATCGTCGTCGTCACCGTCGGCGAGGGCGAGCGCGGCTTCATAGGGACAGCCGATTTCCTTCCAGAGCTCGGAGGCCCGTGCCCACTCTCCCGCGATCTGAAGGGCGAAGGGCTCCGCGATCTCGGCAGGGATGGGCTCCCGGATGCCCGCGCGCCAACGCCAGAGACAGAGCTCGCCGAAGAGCCACGGGTCGTGCCTCATGGCGTTGACTGCGAAGGCCGGCTCGAGAGCAGCGATGGCGTCCTCTCCGTTTCCGCCAAGCCAGGCGGTCTCGGCTGATGCGGCCGCCGCCCAGTGCAGGACCGGCACCATGCCGCTCGCTTCTGCGAGCGAACGCGCCTCCTCGAGTGGAGGCCAAGGATTTGGCTCGCCGCGCCGCGCCCGCAGCAGGCCTATCACCGTCAACGCGCACGTTTGTGCATGGATATTTGACTCGTGGCCACGAAGGACGGCCTCTGCGCAGCCAGCCGCCTCGTCCCAGCGTCCTTGGTCGAGCCGCAGACGGGCGCGATAGGCGAAGAGGTCATGCAGCCATATGTCGAGGTCGCGCTCCGCGCACCAGTCGAGTCCTGCCTGCAGGTAGTGGTCGGCGATGGTGTAAGAACGGCGCCGGGCTGCAGCCCAGACGAGGCACGCGTACGTCCGGCCGAGGTGCGCAGCGACCACCCGCTCCTCAAGCTTGCCTCGTCGGCCGAGAGCCAGGGCTCGCTCGAGCTTCTCCCTCCCCTCATCAGGTGCTCCCCGCAGGAACTCAGCCGCGCCGATGCTCGTCAACCCGAGGACGAGCCCTTCGTCGTCTTCGCGAAGCTGGGCCAGCTCGACGGCCTGCGTTCCCCAATTGACGACGGCGTCCAGATCCTCGAGGTTCAGACACACCGTGGCCAGGGTGGCGTAGGCCATCGTCAGCTCGTGTCCGGGTGGCAGGCCCTCGAGCACGGCAACCGCCTCTCGGGCCGCTTGCTCGGCGCGTCTCGCCGCATTCGGCGCGCGGGAGGCCAGGAGCACCATCGCGAGATGGCGCAGAACGTCACCTTGTTTGCGTCGGTTGCCGAGCGACCGGTGGCGTGCAAGCGCCTGCTCGGCTGCGACGATTGCCTCGTCGCGCTGGTCGGTCAGATGGCACTCGTACGAGCGACCCTCGTACAGTTCGGCCTGTGTCTGCGGTGAGGTTGCGCCGGAGAACCTGAGAGCGCGCTCGTACTGCGCGGCGGCCTCGCGGTGCGCACCGAGTAGCGACGCTCGTGTCGCCGCTCGAGGTGCGAACTCGAGCACCGCCGCTGCGTCGCCGCCAGCTTCGGCGTGGTGTGCAAGCCGGGCGAGGTCGACGATGGCCGGCGGAAGTGCGGCGAGCGCCGCTAGGGCCTTCCGGTGGAGTCCGACCCTGCGGTCCGGCGCTAAGGACTCTTCGACTGCGAGGCGTGCGAGCTCGTGCCGGAACGATACGGCGTTCGGCGTGGTGTGGAGCACGCCGGAGGCCGCGCACTCCTCGATGCGGCCAACCGCCTCGCCGACCATCGCCTCGAGCAGCCAGACCTCTGCCTTCTGCGGCACGACGGCTATCGCTTCGAGAAGCAATCTCGCCTGTGCCCCGAGGCGGCCGACGCGGGCGAGCACTGCGTCGCGGACGGTGGGCGGAATCTCGGCCTCTGCGACCGCGAGCGCCTCGGTCACGTAGAAGGGATTCCCCTCGGTCTTCCGGTACAGCTCCGCCGCATCCACGCCATGCGGCGCCGCCAGCGCTGCCACCGCTGCTGGTGAGAGAGGCTCGACCTCGAGCCGCTCTACCGCGGCGTCCGCCGCCAGCTCCCCAAGGACGACCCGGAGCGGGTGTGTCGGGTGGAGCTCGTCGTCTCGGTAGGTGCCGACGACGAGAACAGGAACACCGCTGACGCGTCGCCCCAACAGCTTCACGACGTCGAACGTCGCCTCGTCCGCCCAATGGAGATCCTCGAGGACAAGGACAGTCGCAGCCTCGCGACCGAGCTCGCCCATCAGCGCTGCCAGAACGTCGTGTGGCATGGGATCGC
>JAYTJO010000220.1:0-7481 GCA_043730975.1 Thermoleophilia bacterium
ATCCAGGACGTTCTCGCGCTCGCTGGCGAGACCGCGAGCCTCCGCGACCAGGCGTATCCGTTCGTGCTGGAAAGCCACAGGGAGCTCGTCTACGGCCGCTTCGAGGACATGCTGGCCCGCCTCACCGACATCGACCGGGGGCTACGAGAGATCGCTCATTCGCTCGAGACGAAGAGCATCGTTTCGCGACCGCTTGCAGAGATCATCCATCGCGAGGCCGACGCGTTCTCGGAGCGCTCGGGGATCAGCGCGACCGTCGAAGTACGGGGTGATCCGGAGTCGCTCAGCTCGGCGCAGAAGGTGGCGGTGTTCCGCGCTGTGCAGGAGTCGCTCGCGAACGTCCGCGAGCACAGCGGCGCGACGGCGGTCGAGGTCGTGATCCGCTCGCGCCGCAGCAGCATCGACGTCCGCATCACCGACAACGGCCAGGGTTTCGAGGTGTCCCGTGCGCTTGCAAAGGCCGCGCAGCGCGGTCGGCTCGGACTCGTGGGCATCGGGGAGCGTGTGCGGATGCTCGGTGGAACGTTCGAGATCGACAGCCGCCCCGGCGGCCCGACGAACCTCCGGTTCTCGCTGCCGCGGTGGGAGCCCTTCACCGCCGTCGACGAACCCCGCCGCTAGCCGGAGTCGCGCGGCACTCCCGGGCGACGCGTGCGCGTTGCGCCCTACGACAACGGCCGTTCCGGACACCCGGGCGACGCATGCGCGTCGCGTCCTACGGCAACAACCGGGGTGCGGAGCCCGTGGGGCGACGAATGCGCGTCGCGTCCAACGGCCGTTCCGGACTCCCGGGCGACGCATCCGCGTCGCGTCCTACGGCAACAACCGGGGTGCGGAGCCCGTGGGGCGACGAATGCGCGTCGCGTCCAACAGCCGTTCCGGACTCCCGGGCGACGCATGCGCGTCGCGCCCTACGACAACAACGGTGGTTCGGACTCGTAGGGGCGAGGCGCACGCCTCGACCGCCCGGCCACGTCCAACGACACCCGTCTGGCCAGATTCGGCACAAACCCGTCACCCACGTGTCACAACATTCCGTGCAGGCTGGACCGATGAACACGCGCAGCTTGCTCCGACTCCCGGAGTACGACTACTCGCGTACGGGCATGTACTTCGTCACCATCTGCCTACGCGAGCGGATGCCACTGTTCGGTCGGGTCGAAGGCGACACAATGCAACCGAGCCGCTTCGGTGACATCGTCGCAGCCGAGATCCAGAACCTCGAGAACCGATTCGTTGGCGTCAGGATCGATCTCTCGATGGTGATGCCCGATCACGCTCATCTTGTCGTGGCCCTCGGAGAGCAGGCACAACGCCTCGGAATCGTGATCGGGTCGCTCAAGGCAGCAAGCGCCCGCGAGATCAACCGCGTGCGCGGGACAACCGGAGCCCACCTCTGGCAGCGCGGCTACTACGACCACGTGATTCGCGACGACGCCGACCTCGACCGCATTCGCAATTACATCTCCACAAACCCGCTCAGGTGGACAATCCGTTACTCAGCCGTGTAGCTCACAGCCGGTGGCGCCCGGCAATCCGGGCGACCCATTCGCGTCGCGCCGTACGGCACCCCCTCGCGCTTGAGGTACTACCTTCGATATCTTGTACATCTTTCTCGCATGTCGTACGACATGCTGCTAGAATGAGACTATGGGCGAGATCGTGAGTGAGAGGCGTGACTCCTCAGCAGCGAGAGTGCCAGCAGTCCCCCTTGGGACGGCTCTCGTGTTCACTCGCTATGACGAGGAGAAAGCTGTCGTCCTCCATCCGCAGGACTTTCACCGGCTCAGCGCCCTCGACCACGATCTCGAGGAGCTCTCGTCCGATCGCCCGGCGTTGAGTGAACTCGCGCTGAAGGCGCACGCGCTAGGGGATACGCCGGGCGTGGCGGTCGAAGACCCCGACGCGATCAAGGCGCTGCTCGGATTGTGAGCGACCAGCACGCCGGCCGTCTCGCCGGCAGCGTTCGCTGGGCCGTGGTGCCGTTCGCACCCTCGCCACCATTTCGGCTCTATGCCGGGCCCGGGTCCGACCCGATCGTCGTCCACGAGGCGGACACCGTGATTAACGCAGCTCGGGGTGGGGGAGATGCCGAACTGTCGTACATTGTGCCGGCAAAGGCCCGACCCGTGCTGCTCCTCAACGATCCGCCGGGGGAGCACCATCGTGAAGTCACGGCTCTGCGGCTGCTGCGACTCTCGAGGCTCTCGGCAGGTGAGCAGCAGCGGGTGCGATCGCATCAGGACGAGTTGTTGTTTCACCTGGCACCGGACCGCTTCAACCTGCCGGACGAGAACGCAGCCATGGTGACAGCAATCGTGCGGCTCCACGTCGATGCGATCGGTAGTGCACCTGCTCTCGGTCGGCTCGAAGACAGTGAGATGCGCGTTCTCGGCGAACGCATCATCGGCTTCTACGGCTTCGACATCCGCCTCCTCCTCGAGCGACACATCCGTGAGCTTGCAGCACGACGCCAGTCCCGTGGCTCGAATGCGTAGCGGCTCGACGGACTGACCGTAGGGCGCGACGCGCACGCGCGTCGTCCACGCGCGCTACTGCTCGTCGAACAACGGGCTTTCGACCAACCCCTGCTGGTACGCGAGCCGCGTCGCTTCGGTGCGGTTCTTCACCTCGAGCTTGCGGTAGATATTCGTCAGGTGGAACTTCACCGTCTGCTGGGTGATCCACAACTCCTTGGCGATCTCGTCGTTTGAGAGGCCCCGGGCCAGGGCCTTCAGGATCGAGGTCTCCCGGTCGGTGAGGCCGGCGGCCTTCGCGCCCGCCGGCTCGGCGCCCGCGATGAACGTTGCTGCGCTGAACACGTTGCCCTCGATCGCCTGGCGCAGGGTGGAGGGGAGGTCGATCGGATCGACGCTCTTCGAGATATAGGCGCTCGCGCCACGACGGAGCGCAGCATCGACGAGCTCCTGCGACGTCGACGCCGAGAGCATCACGACCTTCATCTCGGGATAGCGCTTGTGGATCTCGTCCAGGCACGCGAGCCCGTCCATGTGTGGCATCCGCACGTCGAGGAGCACCAGGTCGGGCTTCGTGCTCGAGACGAGCGGGAGCACCTGGGTGCCGTTCTGGGTCTCGCCGACGATCTCGAAGCCGCCGTCGGCCTCGAGGGCGCGGCGGATCCCGTCGAGCATCAGGCGGTGGTCATCTGCAATCACGACGCGCACGGACTCAGTCTCGCAGAGACGCACGATGCCGGACGCACGAAGGGACAGGGCCTCGACCAGGAGGGGGAGAGAACCCCTCGATCGGAGGATTGGCATCACCCCCTTTCGGGTTACGGTGAGAGTAGACCTTCGCTCTCGGGCCAAGCAACACGAATCCCGGTTCCGAGAGCAATCACCCCCAGGAGGACGTTGCAATGACACTCAAGCGAAAGCTTCTACTTTCTGTCGCCCTCGTAGCCCTCGGGGCGCTTGGCGTCGCATCGTTTGCGTCGGCAACCGTGACCGCGCCGACCCCGACCGGCTTCTTCGACGGCAACATCAACTCGTGCAGCACGGGCGGCAAGTCCGTCGAGGCCGTGCTCAATCTCAACGGCCCCTGGGCGGGCGGGAGCTCCGGTAGCTGGCCTGCCACGAAGGTGTCAGGCGATGGCCTCACCGTCAACATCAGCGACGTCACCACCGTTAACGGCCAGCTCGTCTTCAGGTGGTCGGCGAGCCTCCCCGTCGATCTCGCTGTCGTGAAGCAGGCGTCCGGCGGGGCCTACTGGGTCTTCAATCCAGCACAGACCTCCGGCACGCTCGCGTCCTACACCGAGGACGGCAAGCCGAGCGGCGGCGTCAGCCACGTGCTGTTCTGTTACCACCCGAAGCTCGGGCCACCTCCGCCGGTTGTGACGCCGCCTGTGGTGACGCCGCCTGTGGTGACGCCGCCTGTGGTCACGCCGCCTGTGGTCACGCCGCCTGTTGTGACGCCGCCTGTTGTGACGCCGCCTGTGGTGACGCCGCCTGGTGTGACGCCGCCGGTTGTCAGCCCCGCGGCCCCGCTTCTGCCTCCGACGGCGAAGCCGAAGCCCAAGCCGAAGAAGTCGACCCCGACCGTGTGCACTGTGATCACGATCAACACGAAGTCGGTCGCGATGGGCAAGACCTCGAGGATCACGGTGAAGGTGACCGCGGGCGGCAAGGCTCTCGCAGGCGGCAAGGTGCGCTTCAAGGGTGCAGGCATGAACAAGGTCGTCAAGGTCAACAAGGCCGGCGTCGCAATCGTGTCGCTCTCACCGAAGGTCGCGGGGATCATCACGGTCACGGTCGTCGGCAAGAAGGCGTGCTCCACGCAGCGCCTCGGTGTCGTCGGCGCGTTCGAGCCGCCTGTCACTGGGTAGCGGTGAGGGCTGCCGCCCTCGAGGAGCCTCCGGGATCAGATCCCGGGGGCTCCGCCGTTTCTGGCGCGACACCCCCCGCTGTCGTGCAGTCTCGGCGGCGGGCGGGACAGGTCATGCCCCTACGCGAAGGCGCTGGCGTAACCGTTCAGCGCCGGCTGGCCGCCCAGGTGAGCGTAGAGCACACGCGACCCCGGCTCGATCCGACCATCGCGCACGAGGTCGATCAGCGCCGCCATCGACTTGCCCTCGTACACCGGGTCAGTGAGCATCCCTTCGAGCCGGGCGCAGAGGCGGATCGCCTCGATCGTCTTCGCATCAGGGATTCCGTAGGTGCCGGCGTGCCACTCGTCGAGCAGGATGATCTCGCTGTCCTCGAGCGGTCGGCCAAGGCCGATCGCCTCGGCGGTACGGCGAGCAATGCGCGCGATCTGCTCTCGGGTCTGCGCCACGGTGGCAGAACCGTCGATCCCGATCACCTTGCGCTCACGCTCTTGCCCGGCAAAGCCTGCAATCATCCCGGCCTGCGTCGAGCCGGTGACCGAGCACACGACGATCGTGTCGAAGAAGATGCCGCGCTCCTCTTCCTGGTCGGCAACCTCGCCGGCCCAGCCTGCGAACCCGTGGCCTCCGAGCGGGTGGTCGGAGGCCCCCGCTGGGATCGGGTAGGGCTTGCCGCCCTGCTCGATCACCTCGGCGAGGGCCTGTTCCCAGCTCTCCCGGAAGCCGATGTCGAAGCCGGCTTCCGAGAGGCGCACGTCGGCGCCCATGATGCGGGAGAGCAGGATGTTGCCAACGCTCTCGTACCCAGGATCATCCCAGTCGACCCAGTGCTCCTGCACGAGCATGCACCCGAGGCCGAGGTGGGCAGCGACGGCCGCGACCTGGCGCGTGTGGTTCGACTGCACGCCGCCGATCGAGACGAGCGTGTCGCAGTTCTGGGCGAGAGCGTCCGCGACGAGGTATTCGAGCTTGCGCACCTTGTTGCCACCGTAGGCGAGGCCCGAGCTCACGTCCTCGCGCTTCGCCCAGATCTCCACCTCGCCACCGAGATGCTCAGAGAGGCGCTCGAGGCGATGGACCGGGGAGGGACCGAAGGTGAGCGGGATGCGGGGGAAGTCGGCGAGCGAGGGCATCAGCAGTCTCGCGGCGGGCTGTAGTCTGCGACGAATGTGCCGGCGCGAATCCGGTCGAGAAGTCCCATGGGGGAACCCTACCGTCCTCCATGGCTGATCCGGTCCCCGGCTCGCGAACGGACTTGTCTGTTCTGGACATCTTGTATCTCTCAAGTCATACTGTGACGATGGGACGCAAGATGTGGAGGCACGCGATCACGAGCGCCGGACAGGTCTCGCTGCCGGCAGAAGTGCGGCACCGGTGGGCTACGTCGGCGGTGCTGATCGAGGACGAGGGTGACCGGCTCGTCGTGCGCCCGGTTCCAGCCGATCCGATCGAGGGGCTTCGCGGCGTTCTCAAGAAGTACGCCCGCGCTGATATCTCGGTGTCGGAGGCGATGCAGCAGTGGCGCGAGGAGGACAACGCCGCGATGGAGCGCAAGTGGCGCGAGCACTACGAGGAGTAGCTCTCGACGCGGGGCCGGTGATCGACCTCCTACTCGACGAGCCGTCCGCCATCGAGATCGCGAGCGCGCTTCGTGACGCCGAGTCGCTCTGGATCTCCGTCGTCAACGTGGCCGAGGTCATCGATGTGATGCGAAGGGTGCACGGTGCGTCGGCAGAGGATGCCGCATCTGCGGCCAACCGCTTCCTCGACGAAGTGGCACGGCCTGTCGCCGCGACGCGCGAACAGGCGGAGCGCGCGGCGGACATCCGCGCGCGGTACTACCACCGTCGTGATCGCGATCTCTCGCTCGCAGACTGCTTCGTGATCGCGGTGGCAGAGCCCGGCGACACGGTCGCTACGTCGGACAGTGCAGTCGCCTTTGTCGCCCGTGCGGAAGGGCTCTCCGTCCTCGCGCTGCCGAATGCTCGCGGCCGAAGGCCCTAACTCAGCCGGGTTTCGACTCGCCGGGGAATCGCTCGAGCAGCGGCTGGATGCTCGCGACCCACTCCTCCTCGCGGTATGTGCGGAACATCTCCCAGGTGCAGAGTGTCGTCGGGTCGTCGACACGATCGGGGAAGAGGACGCCGTCGAGGTGGTCGAGCTCGTGCTGCATCGTGCCGGCGCTCGGGCCGCCGAAGCGCTCGACGTGGTCGTTTCCCATGGGGTCGAGGTAGCCCACCTCGACCTCGGTGCTGCGGGGCAAAAGGCCGCGGAGGTTGGGAATGCTCAGGCACCCCTCGTAGCTCGCGTACGTCTCCTCGGAGACGGGGCGGACGACCGGGTTGACGAGGACGCGCAGGCCGAGGTGGGGCTTGTACGGGTAGCGCGGGTTGTCTCCGACCTCGACGGCGAACAGCCGCAGCGGGATGTCGACCTGCGGCGCCGCAAGCCCTGCACCGTTCGCAGCGCGCATCGTCTCGACGAGGTCGTCGCAGATCCGGTGGAGCTCCGGGGAACCCAGCTCGAGGGCGGTCACCTCGCGGGCTCGCTGCCGCAGGGTGGGGTGGCCGATCTGGATGATGCGAAGATCCGTCACCGTGGCGACGATAGCGTCATTTGTGATGCGATCATCGCTCGTCTCAGGAGCAACAGCACGCGGGGTCGGGAGCCTCGCCGGCCGTGAGCCGACGCTGAACGAGAAGGTCGAGTCGCTGCCTGCAAGCGCGAAGGGCAAGGGTGCGACGTTCGCGGGCGCCACCGTGCCCGTCTGGTTCCACGTGATCAGCGACGGACCTGCCGAGAACGTGACTGGATGGCATCGTCCTGAACTGGGAATCGATGCCCGGCATCGACACCTTCGTGGACAAGTACGACCTCGGCCTCACCCTTGTGCACGAGGCCGGGCACTGGGTGAACCTCGAGCACACGTTTGCCGGTGCCTGCAACGCGAAGGGCGACTACGTCGGTGACACGCCGGCCATGTCGGTGCCGACGAACGGTTGCCCGGCCGGCAAGAACACGTGTCCCGATCCAGGACTCGACCCGATTCACAACTTCATGGACTACTCGTACGATTCGTGTTACACGCAGTTCACACCCGGACAGGTCGCGCGCGCCCAGGACAGCTGGGTGT
>JAYTJO010000221.1:0-2870 GCA_043730975.1 Thermoleophilia bacterium
CGTGAGCGAGCCGCTTCTCGTGCGCGCCGCCAGGCGCGAGGCAGTCGAGCGGACGCCGGTGTGGTTCATGCGCCAGGCGGGCCGGTCGCTTCCCGAGTATCGCGCCATCCGCGCGAAACACGCGTTCTTCGAAGTTGCGCATACCCCGGAGCTCTGCGCCGAGGTGACGCTCCAGCCGGTGCGACGCCATGACGTCGACGCCGCGGTGATGTTCGCGGACATCATGACCCCTGTGCTCGGGATGGGTATCGACGTGCGTCTCGTCGAGGGCGTCGGTCCGGTCATCGACGAGCCCGTACGCACGCTTGCCGACGTGGAGCGGCTGCGCGTCCCGGATCCGGAGGAGGCGTTCGCGCCGGTTCTCGAGGCCGTACGGCTCGTGCGGGCAGCGCTTCGTCCTGATCAGGCCGTCGTCGGCTTCTGCGGTGGGCCGTTCACCGTCGCCGGGTATCTCGTGGAGGGGAAGCCGAGCCGCGAGTTCGCGCTGACGAAGAGCCTCATGCTCGGTCAGCCCGACGTCTGGCACGCGCTCCTCGAGAAGCTGTCCGCAACGTTCGCTGCCTACGTCGCCGCAAAGGTGCGCGCGGGCGCGGACGTGATCCAGCTCTTCGACTCGTGGGTGGGAGCGCTCTCACCCACGCACTACCGCGACTACGTCGCACCGCACTCGGCGCGCGTCCTCGCCGCGGTCGACGTCCCAACGATTCATTTCGGCACGGGTACAGCGACCTTGCTGGAGGAGATGGCGGCGGCCGGCGGCGACGTGATCGGTCTCGACTGGCGGATTCCCCTCGACGTCGGCTGGGCGAAGGTTCCCGATCGGGCCGTGCAGGGGAATCTCGATCCCGCCGTCCTGCTCGCCCCGTGGGAGGTCGTCGAGGTGGAGGCGCTCGACATCCTCGGGCGAGCCGGCGATCGCCCCGGCCACATCTTCAACCTCGGTCACGGCGTCTTTCCTTCCGTCGATCCCGACACGCTCACCCGGCTCGCCGCGTTTGTGCGGGAGCGAAGCTCCTCGTCCGCTGAGAGGGTCGCATGAGCCAGGCTGCTGCACCGGGCAGCGTCGCTGCGGACGTCGTCTCGCGGTGCTTCCGCGTTCACGCGCGCGAGACGCGCACCCTCAAGGACCTCGTCGTCGCGCGAGGTCGCACGGGCGCGCAGGACGTCTGGGCCTTGCGTGAGGTCTCGGCAGAGATCGCACCGGGCGAAGCGGTCGGTTTGATCGGTCGCAACGGCTCGGGCAAGTCGACCCTGCTCCGGGTGCTCGCCGGCATCATCAAGCCGACGACGGGGTCGGTACAGGTGAACGGCCGCATCGGCTCTCTGCTCGAGCTCGGAGCCGGCTTCCATCCCGACTTCAGCGGCCGCGACAACGTGTATCTGAACGGCTCGATCCAGGGTCTGCGGCGAGCCGAGATTCGCGAGCGGTTCGACGAGATCGTTGCCTTCGCGGAGGTCGAGCACGCGATCGACCGGCCCGTCAGAACGTACTCGAGCGGGATGGCGATGCGCCTCGGGTTTGCGATCGCAGCCTTCCTCCAGGCCGATGTCCTGCTTCTCGACGAGGTCTTCGCGGTCGGAGACGAGAACTTCCAACGCAAGTGCTTCGGCGTCATCGCCGCGTTCAAGAACCAGGGCGGCACGATCCTGTTCGTCTCTCATGATGCCCAGGCGGTCGAGCGGCTGTGCGAGCGCTCGATCCTCCTCTCCTCCGGGAAGAAGGTCTACGACGGGCCGACACACGAGGCGATCGTGCGGTATCGGCAACTCCTGGCAGACGACCTCGACCCCGCCGAGCGCGAGGTCGGGTTACGCGAGTGGGGGACGGGCGAGGCCGAGATCACCAGCGTCCGCCTGCTCGACGCGAATGGTGACGAGCGCGCCCAGTTTCTTGCCGGCGAGCCCTTCCGGCTGGAGGTCGATCTCCAGGCGGCGGCAGCGATTGCCCCACCCGAACTGCATCTCGAGATCCGCGATTCGACAGGGCTGCTCGTTGCCGAGGATTCCGTTGACACGGCCGAGCTCGGCTGGCCTACCGGGAGCGGCTCGGCGACCGCGCGACTCGACGTCGACAACCCTGCTCTCGCGTTCGGTCGCTTCCGGATCCGACTGGGGCTCATCTCCACGGAGGGTCGAACATTGCACCAGTACGACGATGCGCTCTCGTTCCTCGTCTACCCCGAGGGGGAGGAGCGTGGTCTCATCCGGCTCGGAGGAACCTGGCGTGCCGGGGCGAAGGATGATCTCCGATGAGCTACAAGACCTGTCCCGAATGGCCGGAGCTGATGGAGCTCGCACCCGAGCTCCAGTTCAAGCACATGTCGGTCGCCGAGGCGCAGTTGCCGTTCGACGTGCTCTCCAGGATCACCCACGTCTCCCTGGGAGAGGTCGAGCTGTGCTGTGACCTCGACCATCACGTGTTCAACGGCGCTCACACCGACCCGGAGGTCGTCGCAGCGCTCGCCGATACGCACTGGTACGAGGTTCACGAGTGGGCTACCTCGGGGCCAGGCGCCTCGAGTCACGCAGCCTGAGTTTGGCGCGCGGTGACAGGCTTCAGCCTGTCTCCTGGGTTTCCGTGCTTGCTGACAGGAGCGTGCTGGTGGCGGAATCGAGCGAAACTGTGCATAGGCTTGTGCGATGGAGACGGTTGTCATCCCGTTTCGGTCGGGCGGCAAGACCAGGCTCCCGATCGAGACCCGCGTCGAGCTTTCGCTCGCGATGCTCGGCGATGTTCTCGAGGCTGCCATTGCCTGTGCCGCTCGTGTGAGGCTCGTCACCGACGACAGCGTCGGCGCGCGGCTCGCGGCAGAGCTCGGCATAGAGGCCGTCGGCGATCCGGGTGACGGCCAGGGAGCCGCGGTCGCAGC
>JAYTJO010000222.1:0-2094 GCA_043730975.1 Thermoleophilia bacterium
AGATGGTTGATCGGTAATTGGTGCACGCACGGCTGGGGGCCTGCACACATCGCATCGTGTCCGGCTCGATCAACACCAAGGCAACCAGCCTTCCTGCAGATCGAGCCGAACACGATGCTCGGTGCAGGCCCTCCCCGACACGCGCCCCAACTACCGATCAACCATCTAGGCGTCGGTCGTGTCCGAGTTCTTAACAGTTGCTGACGGGATGCCCGTCAAGGGAGGGTTCTCCGGCAGCGTGGGTCAGATCGTGCTTCGATGGGCGCGTGAGCGTGCTCCGCGAATCCGGTGCGTCCGATGCACTCCTCGAGAAGCCCCGGCGAGAGACCGTCGGGCTAGCTCCCGTGGAGGTGCTCCAGCCGAGCGTTGAGCAGCGGGATCACTGGGAGTCGGCGCTGGGTGAGCGGCCCGATCGCTACGGGGTCGAGCCGAGCGAGCCCGCTCGCGCGACTCTGGAGGTCCTGCGTGGCGTACATGCGCACGACCTGCTCGAGCTCGGGAGCGGCCAGGGTCGCGATGCGATCTTCCTCGCCCAGGCGGGTCTTCTGGTGACGGCCATCGACTTCGCGCCGGTTGCGGTCGCGACCATCGCGGGAAAGGCGCGCGTGGCGGGCATGGCGGAGCGGGTTTCCTCCGTCGAGTGCGACGTCAGGCAGCGGCTGCCGTTTGCCGATCGGAGCTTCGATGCGTGTTACTCGCACATGCTTTTCTGCATGGCGCTGAGCGAGTCTCAACTCCACGCCCTTGCCGCCGAGGTGTGGCGCGTCCTGCGTCCGGGTGGTCTCTGCGTCTACACGGCCCGGACGACGGCCGATCCCGACTACGGCCTGGGAACGTCCCTCGGCGGCGATCTCTACGAGCTCGACGGCTTTGTCGTTCACTTCTTCGCTCGCGACCTCGTCGATCGAATCGCTGCAGGCTCCGCGCCGGCGTCGTTCGAGCTGCTCGACGTACAGGAGTTCGAGGAGGGAAATCTTCCGCGTCGGCTGATCCGCGTCACGATGCGTCGGCCGGCTGCTGGTAGAAGGAACGAACCGTGAGCCGCCTCCGACTCCTGCTACGTGACGAGGCGCCGCTTCCGGCCCGATCCATCTACGGTGCGGACGGCACCGCGTCTCCCCTGATGCGGTCGCTTGCCAACGCGCCCGATCTTCTCGAGTCGCTCTTGCCGTTCCTCGGCCAGATCTACGACGAGGGAGCGGTCGATCTCGCGACGAAGGAGCTCGTGGTTGTCCGGGTATCGCAGCTGAGCGCGTGCCGCTACTGCCTGGCCGCGCACCGGCCGTTGGCGCTCGAGGTCGGCGTCGACGAGGCAGAGCTCGCCGCCGTGTGCGACGAGACGTCGCTCGATGTTCTGGCCGAGCGCGAGCGAACAATCATCGAATGGGCCGATCGCTACGTCCTCGACCCCGGCGCGATCACCGACGAGCTCGTCGCACGCGTGCTCGACCACCTGCGTGACGACCAGATGGTCGAGCTCGCGATCCTGATCGGCGCCACGCAGATGCTGAACCATTTCTGCACAGCCTTCGACGTTCCACCCACCGCATGAGCATCCAGGCGACGCTCGAGACCTCAGTCGAGGAGGGGCGGTGTGGCGACAGGCTCTGGCTCTATGCGACGTATCACTGCAACCTGGCGTGTGGCTACTGCCTGACCGAGTCGATGCCGGCGATTGCCAACCGACGCACGTTGTCGGCGGAGACGATGATCCGTGTTGTGCAGGAGGCCCGCGAGCTCGGTTTCGGCGCGATCGGAATCACCGGCGGCGAGCTCTTCATGCTTCCCCATGCCGCCGAGACGCTGGCCGAGATTGCCTCGATCCTTCCCACCGTCGCACTGACCAACGCAACGCTGTTCACGGATCGGCTACTGACCCGGCTCGAGCCTCTCGCGGGTCTCGATATTGCGCTTCAGATCTCCCTCGATTCGGATCAGCCCGACCGGAACGATGCCTTTCGCGGCCCCGAGAACTTCGCGAAGGTCGAGCGCGCGATTCCGGCGCTGCTCGATCGTGGGATCACGGTTCGGATCGCCACGACCGTCGAGGAGCAGACCGAGGATGAGCTTGCCCGCCTCTGCGTTTTGCATCGG
>JAYTJO010000223.1:0-8229 GCA_043730975.1 Thermoleophilia bacterium
GTCAGGTCTGCGACCGTTGAGCTCGTCGACCGCGGCGAGGATTCGCAGCGCGGCGCTGACGGCGCGCTCCGGGTCATCCTCGTGCGCGGTCGGCACTCCAAACACGGCCATCACGGCGTCGCCGATGAACTTCTCGACCGTGCCGCCGTAGCGCTCGATCACCGTCCGCGCGACATCGAAGTAGCGACTGAGGAGCTCGCGCGTATCCTCGGAGTCGCGCCCCTCGGAGGCGGCAGTGAAGCCGACGAGATCGACGAACAGCACCGAGACGAGGCGGCGCTCGGCGGCTGCCGGCCCCTGGGTGGCGCCATCGGCCGGCGTGGCAGCGGCTGCGGCACCACCGCCGAGCTTCGTGCCGCACTCGCCGCAGAACTTCACCTCGGGCCCGTTCGGGCTCCCGCACGAGGGGCAAAGCGCCGCGAGGCTCGAACCGCACTCACCGCAGAACTTGCGGCCGCCCTCGTTCAGCGCCTGGCACGACGCGCAGATCATGTGTGCTCCCTGGCGGTCACGCCGATCATCCTCCCACACTCGCCGTTCGTGAGGGGCGGCGAGGTCAGAGGGGGCGGTGGCCCGAGCAGGCGAGGCGCATCTGCACGATTTCGCCGCCCGCGACCTCGGCGTACGCCGTCTGCTCGTACGCGTTCAGCCCGAGCTCGGAGTCGACGCCCTTCACGACCCAGCGGAGGCGAAGCATGTCCGCGAACAGCGCTCCCTCCCTGTCTGCGATCTCGTAGTCCTCGATGTCGTCCGTCCAGAGCCGGAAACGGGCCACGATCGCCTCGCGCCCGTCGGCCTCGCGCAGGCCGGGCGGGACAACGCCTCGCAGTGTCCCGTCCGCCGCGAAGCAGGCGCCGAGCGCCTCGTAGTCGCGGGCAACGAGCGCGTCGAGGAATCGTGTTCCGACCTCGGCCTCCACGTCCGTCCCACTCATATCGTGAGGATACCGCTACGCCGATGCGGCGTGCCCGAGCTCGCCCTGCTGCTCGATCAGCGCCTCGAGCGCGTCATACACGTCCTGCACCTGGGCGCGAGTGAGGACGTTGACATCGCTCGTGCCCACAACACGCAGCACCAGGGCGACGACCTCCTCGCGGTCGGCGCTGCCGTCGGACAGTCGGAATCCCGCCGAGCGGGCCATCCCGAAGAGCCGACGGATCTGCGGCTCTGAGGCTGGCCTCGTGTCGCCGCGCGAGCGAAGCCGCATATAGGCGGAGGTGTCGAGCACGATCGTCTCCGGTGCGATGCCCTCTCCGAGCACGACCCGGAGCAGCTCGGCGGTCGCGAGCACGTCGCTCAGCGCCTCGTGGGCGCCTTCGAGCGCGATGGCACGGCGCTCACAGATCGACTGGAGCCGATGGTTGTCGGCAAGCGGCTCGAGCAGACGGAACGCCTCGAGCGTGCAGGCCGTCGCGTCCGGAACGTACTCGATCCCGGCTCGCTCGAACGCGTGCTGGAGCATGGGCAGGTCGAACCCAACGTTGTGCGCGACGAAGACCGCGTCGCCGAGGAGCGCCCGGAGCTCGGCGGCAATGTCAGCGAAGGGCGGTGCGTCGGCGACGTCGGCCGTGGTGATCCCGTGGACAGCTGTTGCCCCGGCCGGGATCTCCCGGGTCGGCTTGATAAGTCGCGTGTACCTCCCCGTCTCGACCCCATCCGGGTCGAGCTGGAGCAGTGCGAGGGAGACGATCTCGTCCCGGGTCGTGTCGGTGCCCGTGGTCTCGCAGTCGAAGACGGCGTACCCGGTCGGAACCGGCGCAGCACTCCGCGACGAGGCGGTGCCGGGACGGTCGTCTGGAATAGCCGCCGGCGCCGGAGCAAAGAGATCGAGGACGAGTTGCACGGGCATCTCTCGAGGATGTCCGCCGGATCGGACGTCACCCTTACGACGGGTGATGTCCTTCCCTTCCGGCGCGCGATCGAGCCTGCATCGAGACCGGCCGATAAGAGGGGAAACTCGGGCTCGACAGCGAATGGGACGGGAAGCAATCGCCGACTGACGTGGAGGCCATGGGACACCCCGGATCAGCTCTAGCGCAGCCGGACGCGGCGATTCTCCGTCGGGCGCAGCGTGGCGACCAGCAGGCGTTCGCCGTGATCGTCCACGCCTACGAGCGGCTCGTGTTCACCTACGTCTATCGCCTCGTCGACGACCGACGCCTTGCCGAGGACATCACGCAGGACGTCTTCCTCAAGGTCTTTCGTGGCCTACCCGGCTTCACGGGCGGCTCGGCCTTCACCACCTGGCTGTTCCAGATCGCGAAGAATGCGGTCATCGATGAGCTACGCGCTATCGAGCGCCGGCCCTCGCCGCTCAACATCGATGACGTGGCGATACCGATGCTCGTCGAACCACGATTCGAGCAGGCGGAGCCGATCGAGGCGCTCTGGGCGGCGATCGCCCTGCTGAACGTCGATCTGCGAACGGCGCTGCTGCTCCGCGACATCGTCGGCCTCTCCTACGTGGAGATTGCAGACTCGCTCGAGATCACGCTGACCACGGTCAAGTGGCGGATTCACAAGGCACGCGAGAGCGTCCAGGCCACGCTCGAGCACGAGGGCTTCGGGCTCGAGACCGGAGCGCACGACTCCAACACGAGGTAGCGCCGGGATCAGCCGACGGGGTCCTCCGGGCCGCGAACCGTTACGCTCTCATCGTGAGCGACTGGAACACCAGCTATACGCGCAACATCTGGCGCCCCGAGGAGCCTCGCCTGTTCGTCCGCCGCACCGACGGCATCGGCTGGTCGATCAACTTCGCTCACCTGTTTCGCCGGACGCATCGCGCCGCGTAGCATCGCGAGCGGCCCGGAGCCAGCGACGCCGGATCAGGGCGGAGAACGGCCCGACGACGACCCAGTAGCGGAGGAACGCCCGTCGCGCGTCGTCGTCGACTGCCAGGACGCGTGTCTCGGTCGAGAGGATGCAGCCACCCGCGACAGCCGTCGCGCGGATGTCGACGGCGACGCGCACGGTTCCCGGACGCGCGTCAGCGAACGAACGCAACCCTCCCGTAGGCCGCCACGGTGCTCCAGTAGCTCCGAGCACGACCTCGGTCGGTGAGGTCGAGAGCGTTTCGAACCCCATCTGGTCGAAGAGCCCCTGCACCGACGTCGCGGGCGGCAGGCCACGGGCGCGGAAGAGCGTCGCGACGAGTCGTCCGGGCGCAGCCGGTGCCGTCAGGGCGAGCTCGAGGGCTCTTTCGGCGCTGCATGCGAGCGAGATCGAGTGGATCTCGTTCACGTCGAACTGCGGGAGGAAGGTGTCGAGCGCCTGCATCGGTCGACCGTAGCGGGTCAGTCGGGCTGCCGAAACGCGCCGCCGCGTACGAAGCCGCCCGATTCGAGCTGGATTTCGCCGTTCCCGCGACCCTCGAGCACAACCTCGACCGGATGTGCTTCCGCCGGGCGCCAGGTCGGGAGCCACGGACGTCCAGCGCGGGCGAGGATCAGCGTCCGCGCCTTCTCGCCGACGAACGCCAGCCGCCCCTCCTCGGCCACGGTGCCGCTCCAGACCTCGAGTGCACAGGCGCGCGCGAGCGCCTCGGCGAGTGACGGTGGATCTCCGACGATGCCGACCTCCGAGAAACCGATCAGCTCGCTCGGTTGGAACGCTCCCGTGGTACCCGACTCGCCGGTGCCCCGGTGGGCGATCAGCTCGCCGATGCTCCCGGCCGGGTCGTGGAAGTAGAGCGCCTGCGCATCCCAGTTCTCGAACTCGAAGACCTCCTCGCCTGTGTTCCCGTCGGGAAGGATGGCGAGGCGTTCGGCGGCCCAGCGATGCGCCGCGTCGAAGCGGTCGCCCGGGACGAGGAATGCGAAGTGATAGAACGGGTCGCCTCGGCCGGCCTGGAACTCGAGGGTCGTCTCCCCCACCTCAACGGCGACGACGTCGGAACTCGAGCGGGCGATGGGAAGCCCGAGGGTGTCGCCGTAGAAGTCGGCCAGATCGGGAAGGACAGCAGTGCTCGCATGGAGTCGAACGCGGCGGAACGACATCGCGGCGATCTCCATGCCGTCATTGAATCAGCGGCGCGCATGCGGCGAGCTATGACTTCCAGTTCGTCCCGATCGCCGGCCAGACATTCACGGACGCCGGCACCGGGATCTCCTGCCACTGAGCGCTGGTCAGACGAGCGAGCGCAGTCGTCCTCGGCGGGAGTCACCTAGGATCGATCCATGAGACTCCATCACCAACCCCGTTCCCGCTCGACGCGCGTCCTCTGGCTTCTCGAGGAGCTCGGCGTCCCCTTCGACCTCACCGTCATGTCGCGGGACATGAAGCAGACGCCCGAGTACCGCTCGCTCCATCCGCTCGGCCGCTCGCCCGTGCTCGAGGAGGAAGGCGGCCCCGTGTTCGAGTCGGGAGCCCTGATCCTCCACATCGCCGACCAGAACCTCGAGGCCGGGTTGATCGCTCCACTCGGCTCTCACGAGCGAGCCCTTCAGTATCAGTGGTGCTTCTTCGGGATGACCGACATTGAAGGTGCGCTGATGGACATCGCACGTCAGCTGTGGGGCAAGGGCGAGGCCGACGCCGGCATCATCGAACGGGCTGCGGCACGCTTCGACGCGACCGCCGGGGTGGTCGAGGCTGCACTCGGCGACAATGACTACCTCGTCGGCAACTCGTTCTCGGTCGCAGACATCGTGGTCGGCTCGGTGCTCGGCTTTGCGAGAACGGGCGAGCTCACGGAACTCCCGGCAGGGGTCGTTCCGTACGTCGACCGCCTCGAGGCACGGCCGGCGCGACAGCGAGCCGCTGCTGTCGCCGTCCCGGACAGCCCCCAGGACGCATGAACCTCCGGCCCGCCGCCATCAGAGCGATGGGGCGGAGTCATCGAGCGGTCTACCGGTTGACCCGCGGTCGCCTGCTCGGGCGGGTCGCGGGCATGCCGGTGCTGCTCCTGACGACGACCGGCCGTCGTTCAGGACGTGAGCGGACGACACCGCTCACGTACTTCGAGTCGGGCTCCGACCTCGTGATCGTCGCGTCGAACGGTGGCGAGGACAGGCCGCCCGCCTGGTGGCTGAACCTGCGAGCCGATCCACATGCCACGGTCACGATCGGGAGACGCGCCGAACAGGTGACGGCCCGCGCTGCAACAGAGGAGGAATACGCGCGACTCTGGCCGACCATCACCTCGACGCACGCGGGCTATGCCGCGTACGCCGCGAGGACGACACGCCCGATCCCCGTGATGCTGCTCTCCGGGACCAAAGAAAATGCACCGAGTCGGTAGCTCCTTCGTCCAGCTACCCGACCGACCGTCGCTTGCGCTTCAGTCGCCCGGGAGGCCTTCAACCTCCGGTGCCCCGTGCTCGGTGCAAGAGAGAACCTAGGGGCAGCGAACCGCTGTGACAAGAGTGCTCCGAACAGGAAGGCCGCAAATTGCGCAGAGATTCTCTGCGACGCCTCCCGACGGCGGCAATCGGTCTTCTCGGAAGTGCTCTCAGAACGACGAGTCGACGTCGATCACGATCCGAGGGGGATCGGCGAGCGTCGTGACCCGGAACGGACGTTCACCGTCGATGCCGGCGGCCCACGTCAGGACAGCCTCGAAGCCTCCGGTTCTCACGAGCTCGACGACGACCGCCGTGTCCGGCGAGAACCTGCTCGGCCCCGTATACGTGCGCGGCGCTGACTCCTGGGTCAGGTCGGCATCGAGCGCGGGCTCCATGCGGATCCGGAGCACGGACTCACCCTCGACAGCGATCTCGTTGCCGGAACCGTCGGCGACGACGGGCCGTTCGACGTATCCCACCTCGTGCCCGGGCACTCCGTTCGAGAACTCGAAGACCACACGGTCGTATCCCTTCTGCCGCGCGGAGCGGACGTCGGTCAGGAGCGCGGTCTCGGTGATCGCGGCCGGAACGACCACGGGCTCGGTTGATGCTCCCTCGAGCGAAACGGCCGTCGTCGCCATCGCCGTCGAAGCAGCAGGCTGCTCATCTTCCTTCCCGCCGCAGCCAGAGAGCAGGAACGCAACGGCGACGAGAAGGAACGAGCGGACGATCATCGCCGTACACAGTAGCCTCGAATGGATGGGACGGCTCACAATCGAACACGACGCAGCCGACGACGGCGCGAAGGCGACGACGCGGCGTCGATCGATCGCGCTGCGCCTCGACGGGAGGGCGTGGCTCCGCGTCGAGCCGGAGGCGCTTCACGAGCTCGGCGTCCGCAGCGGTGACGAGATCGACGAGTCCCGCCGCGTCGAGGTCGAGACGGCCCTCGCCCGCGTGCGTGCACGGCTGTTTGTTGTTCGATCGCTGTCCGTGAAGGCGCAGTCGACGGCCGAGATCGAGAAGAAGCTCGCAGCGCGGGACGTGCCGGCAGAGATCGCGCAGGAGGCGATCGAGCGGGTTGCCGGGTACGGCTACCTCGACGACGCGGCACTCGCAGGTCAGCTCGCCCGGGGAATGCGAAATCGCGGGTACGGCAGGCGGCGAGCTGAGCAGAAGCTGCGCGAGCGCGGACTGCGGGGGGCCCCTGCTACTGCCGCGCTCGAGGAAGCCTACGGAGAACGAGACGAGGCGGCGCTCGCCCTTGAGGCGCTCGGCCGCCGGTCGGTCGCCGACGATGCCGATCGTCGCCGTGCCCTCGCGTTCCTCGCTCGGCGCGGCTTCTCTGCGGCTGCTGCGTGGGCCGCGATCCGACGTGCAGGCGAGGAGGGCTCGAGGGAATGACGGTTTCTGCGAGGTACGTCGTCAGCGAGGGTCTCTGCGCGGGCGGCTATCCCGGCACACCCGAGGCGGTCGCTGCACTCGAGCACGACGGCGTGACGCTCTTCGTCGATCTCACCCATCCCTCGGATCCACTGCCCGACTACGGGCACTGGCTTCATGCTGCGCGCCGCGTCGCGCATCCGATCCCGGACATGGGAACGCCGACAGCGGGCCACGTGATGCGAATTCTCGACGGTATCGACGAGGAGCGGACCGACGGAGGCACGGCCTACGTTCACTGCTGGGGTGGGATCGGTCGTACCGGCACGGTGGTCGGCTGCTGGCTGATGCGCCACGGCCTCGGTGCAGGCGATCCGATCGCCCGGATCGCGGAGCTGCGCACCGGGATCGTCGGCAACCGTCCCTCCCCCGAAACGCCCGAGCAGACCGAGCTCGTTCGTGGCTGGAGGCACGGCTGGTGAAGCGCCTCTGGATTCTCCGGCACGCGAAGTCGAGCTGGGATCACCCGGGTCTCGCCGATCACGACAGGCCGCTGGCACCACGCGGACGGAAGGCCGCGAAGCGCATCGCCCGGTGGGCAGATGCGAACGGTGTGCGGCCGGACCTCGTGCTCTGCTCCACGGCCGTCCGTGCGCAGGCGACTCTCGACCTCGTCAGGCCGGGCCTCGGCGATCCCGAGGAGCGGATCGAGCGAAACCTCTACCACGCGTCCGTGGACGACATCCTCGGGCTCGTGGAGGCGTCAGACGATGCTGTCGCGGGGATCCTGCTGATCGGCCACAACCCGATGCTGCACGAGCTCGCGATGGCTCTCGCGCCGCCAGGCCCCGAGGCATTCCCGACCTGCGCACTCGCCGGCCTGCGGCTCGAGATCGACCGCTGGGATGACCTTCGCCCGGGATGCGGTCTGATCGAGACGTTCGTCGTTCCCCGCTCCCTCGCCCACTGAGCGGAAGAGTTCGACTCGAGTAGGAGTCCCGTGCCCCAGAAACGCGCTCGACGGCGAGCGAGCGTCAGACCGACGTCGCGAGCGCTAGCTCGACCGTCGCGCCGAGCAACACATTCGCTCCGTTGACACAGTCCTCCCACGCTGTGTGTTCGCTCGGATCGTGGCTGACCCCACCGACGGACGGTACGAAGACCATCCCCGTCGGAGTGATCGGCGCAAGTGCCTGAGCGTCGTGACCGGCCCCCGACGGAAGCTCCAGTGTCGAGAGACCGAGAGCCGCGGCGGCGTTGGAAAGCGCTACCCGGAACCGCGATTCGGTCGGGGTCGGCTCCCAGCGACCAACACGATCGACGGTGACGGCGAGTCCGAAAGACGCTGCCTCTGTGTGTGCCAGGTCGCTGAGCGCCAGCTCGAGCTCCGTAAGCACGACCGCGTCGAGCGAGCGGCATTCCAGCCGCAGCCGAGCCGTGCCGGGTA
Source organism: Thermoleophilia bacterium (assembly GCA_043730975.1). Classification (GTDB taxonomy): domain Bacteria; phylum Actinomycetota; class Thermoleophilia; order Gaiellales; family Gaiellaceae; genus Gaiella. The sequence continues at coordinate 8,116 of JAYTJO010000223.1, forward strand.
CGACGCTGAACGAGCCTGGCTCGGTTGCGATGTCGCCGACGGTTGCCACGCAGCCGGGAAATCGCCGTGTGACGGTCTCATACGCGCCGAGTACGAAGGAGGCCGCCCCGAGCC
>JAYTJO010000224.1:0-2333 GCA_043730975.1 Thermoleophilia bacterium
GTCAGCTTGTGCACCGGGAGGAAGTGGATGCTCGTGCCGATCAGCTCGTCGCCGAGGACGCGCTGGTAGGCGTCTCGATCGGCACCCGCACCGGCGGCATCGATCCGGACGACGTACAGGTGCAACGCGTGCGTATCGCGCGGGTCGCGCGCGAGCGGCGTGATCCCGGCGAGATCGGCAAGACCGTCGTCGTAGAGATCGAACTGCCTCTGCCGGATGCGCGCGTGCTCCTCGACTCGATCGAGCTGGACGAGAGCGATCGCCGCGAGCACATCGGAAAGGTTCGCCTTGAACCCGGCCGTCACCTGGTCGTAGTGCGACCCGTCGCCGCGACGCGTCAGCCGCATGTTCCGGATCGCCTCGGCGACGTCGTCGCGATTCGTTGCGACGAGGCCCCCTTCGCCGGCGGCGATGTTCTTCGTCGCATACAGCGAGAAACAGGAGGCGCCGGAGATGCTTCCGACCTTGCGACCGCGGTAGGCGCTCTCGGCCGCATGTGCGGCGTCCTCGACAACGGGGAGGCCGAGCGCGATGATCGGGTCGAGGTCGGCCACCTGCCCGGCGAGATGAACGGGCAGGATCGCCTTCGTGCGCTCGGTGACGAGCGCGGGAACGAGATCGGGATCGATGTTGAGGTCGGTGTCACGCACGTCACAGAAGACGGGCGTCGCGCCACAGTGCTCGATCACGTTGGCGGTCGCTGGCCAGGTGATCGGGCTGGTGATCACCTCATCTCCCGGGCCGACGCCGATCGCGAGCAGCGCCAGGTGGAGCGCGGCCGTTCCGGAGGCGACCGCAAGAACGTGCTCCGCCTCGAGATACGTGGCCATTCGCTCCTCGAGCAACGCGGCACGAGGCCCGGTCGTCAGCCAGCCCGATCGGAGCGTCTCGGTGACGGCAGCGATCTCCTCCTCCCCGATCGCGGGAGGCTGGAAGCCGAGACGGGTGCTACGCGGGGGTCGCATCGACAACGAAGCGTACGGTCTCCGCCGCACGGCGGGCCCGCGCGAGGGCGTCATCGCGATCATCACCGGTCGCGAGAATTGCACCGGCCCGGTCGGCACCACGACGCAGCGGCCCGAAGCGCCACCCGGGCTGCCGGTACGTCCTGACCCATTCGACCCCGTCCATCTCGCCCGCTTCCTCCACTCCCTCGATCGCCCGCAGCACTCCTTCGGGAGCCACGAGGAAGAGCACGCAGGCCCCACCGACCCGCTGCCTTTGTGACAAATCGTCACAAACTGTGTGTGCGGGGATCGAATCCGCCTCGGAGCTCCCGGCGACGTCGGCACGGACGTCTTGTGACACATCGTCGCAAGGATCGCCCAGGGCAAACGAGATTGCGAGGTCGTTGAGGTCGACGCCGACTGCAGCACGACAGAGCTCCGCATCGTGGCCGCCACCGAGGCGCGCAGCGACCTCGACGACGTACGCGCGACCATCGGGACCGAGCCGGAGTTGCGTATACGACGGGCCGTTCGCGATCCCGAGCGCCTCGAGGGCGGCGCGCGCAGCCTCGACCACGCCCTCGGTCGCGTGCGCGCTCGGCCACGCGTGCGCCAGGGCGACACCGAACGCCGGCGGATCGGCGAGCAGCCTGTCCGTCACGGTGAGCGGGATGAAGACGCCGTCAATCGAGATCGCGTTGACGGTCAGCTCGGGTCCATCGATCAGCTCCTCGACGAGCGCACCGCCCCCACGGGACTCGGCCGTCGCGGCCGCGACCGCTTCCGCCAACCCGGAGCGCTCGTGGACGAGCGTCAGACCGCGTTGGCCCTGGCGGTCAGGCGCCTTGACGACACAGGGAAACGGGATCTCCGGGTCGGTCGTCGAGAAGGTCTGTGGCTGCAGGACACCGGTCGCCGCGAAGCGCTCGCGTTGCCGCGTCTTCGTCGTCGCGAGAACCGCCGTTGCGCCGTCGATCGGATGCGGTACGCCGAGGCGCTCGGCCACCCGGGCAGCGATCCCAACAGGCCAGTCGGCGCCTGGTGAGATGAGGCCGTCTACAGAGCGGGCACGCGCCAAGCGCTCCACGGCCTGCTCGTCCTCCGACGAAATCAGGGCGCGCTCCGTTGCGAAGGCGAACCCCGGAGCAAACGGGTCGCGATCGACCGCGATCACCCGAAGGGAGCGGGCAGCCGCGGCCTCGAGCAGGCCGAGCTGCGGGACTCCCGCGCCTAGGACGAGGAGACGTGCTGGCTGTGACCGGCGATGCTCCGCCACCAGGCCTCGTTCTCGCGATACCAGGCGACCGTCTGCTCGAGGCCGTCTGCAAAGGTCGTGCGCGCCCGCCAGCCGGTGAGAGCAGCCATCTTGTCGGTCGAACCGATGTG
>JAYTJO010000225.1:0-3515 GCA_043730975.1 Thermoleophilia bacterium
GGAGCTCGACTTTGCGCTCGAGGGGAAGACGGTCGTGCTCGTGGACGACGTGCTCTACACCGGCCGCACGATTCGGGCGGCGATAGACGCCCTCCTCGAATACGGCCGCCCCGCGCGCGTCCAGCTGGCCGTCCTCGTCGACCGGGGCCATCGCGAGCTCCCGATCCGCCCCGACTACGTCGGCAAGAACGTGCCCACCTCGAGCAGTGAGCGGGTCAGTGTCGAGTTGAGCGAGATCGACGGGCAAGATCGCGTGCTCCTCGCCGGGAGCGCGAATGATTGAGATCACAACAGCCCCGCTGCGCGTCGCGCGCGAGGGCGACCCGCCTCCACCCCGACGTCATCTCCTCGGGATCTCCGATCTCGACCGCAACGCCGTTGAGCGCCTCCTCGGCACCGCCTCGACCATCGCGCGCTCACTTGATCGCGAGGTGAAGAAGCTGCCGGCTCTGCGCGGACGTCTCGTCGTCAACCTCTTCTACGAGTCGTCGACGCGCACGCTCTCGAGCTTCGACCTGGCGGCAAAGCGTCTCTCTGCCGACACCATGGCGCTCAGGTCATCGGGATCGTCGGTCGACAAGGGGGAGTCGCTGAAGGACACTGCGCTCACGCTCGCAGAGTACGACCCGGACGTGATCGTGATCCGGCACCCGCACATCGGTGCTCCCGATCTCGTCGCGCGCGTCACCCACGCACATGTCGTGAACGCCGGCGACGGGAAGCATCAGCATCCAACCCAGGCGCTGCTCGACCTCTACACGATGCGGGAGTCACTTGGCCGACTCGACGGACTTCACGTCGCGATCGTCGGCGATGTCCTCCATTCGCGTGTCGCGCGGTCGTTGATCGAGGCGCTCGCGCTCGTCGGAGCGAAGACAACGCTCGTCGGTCCACCGACGCTCATCCCCCGGGGCATCGAATCGATGGGCTGCGAGGTCTCCACGGACATCGCGGACATCGCAGCGGCCGACGTCGTCTACGTGCTGCGCATGCAGCAGGAGCGGATGGACGCGGGCGCCGCATTCGTGCCGTCGCTCCGCGAGTACGCAGCCGAGTGGGGGATAACGCCGCGGCGGCTTCGGTCGGGCCAGATCGTGATGCATCCCGGACCGATGAATCGTGGCGTCGAGATCGATCCGCAGGTTGCCGACTCGACGGCATCCCTCATCTCGGAACAGGTGCGCTCGGGACTCGTCGTGCGCATGGCCGTGCTCTACGACCTGCTCGCCGGTGGGCCTGGCGACGACGCACGACCGCTGGAGGTTGCATGACACTCTTCTGGCCCGGTAGGCCTGGCGAGAGCCTGTCGATTCGCGGCGCGCGCGTGATCGACGTTGCCGCCGGCGTCGACGGGGCCTTCGACGTCACGATCGAGAACGGAGAGATCGCGAGCATCGAGCCTGCGGGGGAGCCAGCACCAGGCCTCATCCTTGCACCGGCGTTCGTCGATCCGCACGTCCATCTCCGTGTCCCCGGGCGCGAAGACGAAGAGACTATCGCTACCGGAACTGCAGCGGCCGCCGCGGGGGGATACTGCGCGATTCTCGCGATGCCCAACACCGATCCCGTCGTCGACTCCGCGGCCGTCCTCGGAGCGCTGATCGAGCAGGCGCGCGAGGGCGCCGTCATCCCGACCGGCTTCCTGGCGTCGATCTCCAAGGGACTGCGAGGCGAAGAGCTCACCGAGATGGTCGAACTTGCCCGACTCGGCGCGGCGGGCTTCACCGACGACGGCCATCCGGTCGTCTCCGCCGGTCTCATGCAGCGGGCCTTGCAGTACAGCGGCGCGGCGGGACGGCTGCTCGCGCTGCACGAAGAGGAGCCGAGCCTCTCGCGGGACGGGCAGATGAACGAGGGGTCGGTCTCGGCAGCGCTCGGCCTTGCCGGCTGGCCGTCGATCGCGGAGTCGGTGATGATCGAGCGCGACTGCAGCATTGCCGCATATGTGCAACGTCCTCTGCATATAATGCACCTCAGTGCGCGGGAGTCCGTTTCCGCGGTACGCGCCGCCCAGGCTCGGGGCGTGGCCGTCACAGCGGAGGTCTCGCCTCACCATCTCTGCCTCACAGACGACACCGTGCGCACACTCGACACCAACCGCAAGATGAATCCGCCTCTTCGCACGGAGGACGATCGCCGGGCGCTCCTCGACGGGTTGAAAGACGGCACCATCGCGTGCATCGCAACGGATCATGCGCCTCACGCCCGCCAAGAGAAGGAGACGCCGTTCGAGGAGGCTCCCTTCGGTGTCACCGGGCTCGAGACGTCCTTCGCCGCGATCAACACCTTCCTCGTCGAGACGGGCGAGCTCGAGCTCGGTCTCGTGCTGGAGCGGATGTCCAGCGGCCCCGCGCGAGTGTTCGATCTTCCCGTCCCGCGGATCGCCGTCGGCGAGCGCGCGAATCTCGTGCTCATCGATCTCGATGCCCGCTGGCTCGTCACCGAGGAGGGCTTCCGGTCGAAGTCGACGAACTCGTGGCTGATCGGCCAGACCCTGAAGGGTGCGATCGTGAAGACGGTGGCCGACGGCAGCGTGGTGCACGCGGTATGAGCGGCGGCTACATCGCGCTCGAAGACGGGACGGTGCTCACCGGCCGGTCCGTCGCAGCGCAGGGTGTCGCATTCGGTGAGGCGGTCTTTACCACCGCCATGACCGGCTACCAGGAGACCGTCACCGATCCGAGCTTTGCAGGACAGCTCGTGACGTTCACGGCACCGATGGTCGGTAACTACGGCGTCGACGACGCGCGACTCGAGTCTTCCCAGCCGTGGGTCAAGGGCGTTCTCATGCGGCGCTGTGGGGGGGTGGCATGGGCCGAATGGCTCACGTCGCACGGAATTGTCGCTCTCGAGGACGTCGACACGCGAATGCTCGTCCTCCGCATCCGGGAGGCAGGCGCCATGCGCGCCGCCGTCGTCGGCGACGAGGACGAGCTCGACGCGACGGCGGCGATCGAGCTGATCAGGCAGCAGCCCGCAATGGAGGGTCAGGCACTCGTCTCGGCGGTCTCGTCGGTGGCGCCGACGAGCTTCAACGAGGACGGTCGCGTTCGCGTCGCAGTCGTCGACTACGGCGCCAAGGCGTCGATCATGCGACGACTGCAGCGCGCGGGAGCGGCGGTGACCGTCTATCCGCACGCTGCCTCGGCCGACGATCTCGCCGACTACGACGGAGTACTCCTCTCGAACGGCCCCGGCGACCCGGAACCGCTCGTCGAGGAGGTCGCTGCGATCGCCGACCTGCTCGGACGGACGAGCGTCCTCGGCATCTGCCTCGGCCACCAGCTGCTCGGGCTCGCCACCGGGCACTCGACCTACAAGCTGCCCTTCGGCCATCGCGGCGCCAATCATCCGGTGCTCGAGCGGGCAACGGGCCGCGTTCTCGTCACGAGCCAGAACCATGGGTTCGCCGTGGCGGCAACCGATGAGCGCGAGGCGACCTACGTCTCGCTCTACGACGGCACCGTCGAAGGGTTCGACTACCCGGAGCTCAACGCGCGCTCGGTCCAGTTCCA
>JAYTJO010000226.1:0-7380 GCA_043730975.1 Thermoleophilia bacterium
TACGGGTGGATCGCGATCTTCGTTCCGGTGTTCCTCTTCGCGCTGCTCTTCAAGGTGACGGGCATTCCCGAGACCGAAGCGCAGTCGCTCCGCAGCCGCGGTGACGACTACCGCCGCTACCAGGAAGAGGTCTCGGTGTTCGTCCCGCTGCCGCCGAAGCGCCACTCGACGACGACGTGATCGCCGACCGCGTCGTCGGAAGAGGTCTCCTGCCCGATCCGCTCCTGCGTGCGGCGATCGCGCAGAGTTGCCGTCTCCGGTTACGCCGTGAGCGGCTTCGCGGCCTCGACGCGTTCGAGCAGACGGTCACGGCGATGTCGAGCGGCCCGATCGCGATCGAGACGGCGGCCGCGAACGACCAGCACTACGAGCTGCCGGCGCAGTTCTTCGGGCTCACCCTCGGGCCGCGACGGAAGTACTCGGGTTGCTTCTGGCCCGAGGGGGTCGAGACGCTCGCGGACGCAGAGGAGACGATGCTCGCGCTCACGTGCGCCCGCGCCGGAATCGCCGATGGAATGGAGATCCTGGATCTCGGGTGTGGTTGGGGCTCGCTCTCGGGATGGATCGCGGAGCGGTATCCGAGCTGCAACGTGCTCGCCGTGTCCAACTCGCAGCCGCAGAAGGCGTACATCGACAGCCTTGGCCACGCGAACGTCGAGGTCGTGACGGCCGATATCAACGACTTCGAGAGCGACCGTCTCTTCGACCGGGTCGTCTCGGTCGAGATGTTCGAGCACATGCGCAACTGGCCCGCGCTCCTCGCGAAGATTCGTGGAGTGCTCGCAGCTGACGGGAGGCTGTTCGTGCACGTTTTCGCGCACGTGCGCTACGCCTATGCCTTCGACCAGTCCTGGATGGGACGCCGGTTCTTCACGGGCGGGGTCATGCCGTCCGACGATCTCATGCTGCGGTTCGCCGACGACCTCGTCGTGCGTGACCACTGGCGCGTCAACGGCTCGCACTACGCGAGAACGGCCGAGGCATGGCTCGAGAACCTCGACGCGGCACGGCCCGAGGCGCTTGCAATCCTCGGCTCGGAGAGCGCGCTCAACGAGTGGCGCGCATTCTTCCTCGCCTGCGCCGAGCTGTTCGCGTTCGCGGGCGGGAACGAGTGGATCGTGAGCCACTACCTGCTCGAGCCGAGGTAGGCAGGTGGTGCGTTCGCGATGGAAGAGCGTACCGCGAACGCACCACCTGCATCTTCCTGCACGCTTCGCGTGATCCTGAAGGGGCCCGCCCGCGGGCCACGTAGGTTGGAGCGCGCCGCACGAGAACCGAACCGGTAGCCGCCTTCGGCTGGCCGCCGGCTCTACTCGACGCACCGAAGCTGAAAGGCTCTCACCAACCGAAACCGTGGTTCACCGAGGAGCTCCGTGGATGCCCGCCCGCGGTCGGGCCTCTTCAGGATCAGGCGAAGCCTGCAAGAGCATCAGGTGCCGAGGGTCGCGGTATGCTCTTCCACCGCGACCCTCGGCACCCACCGCGAGCTACGCAGGCGGCTCCATGAGGCCCATGGCTTCGAGCGCCTGCCTCGCCGCAACCTGCTCCGCGGCCTTCTTCGTCGAGGCAGTCCCGATCCCGACCTGCTCGCCCGCGATCACGGCAACGCACACGAAGCGGCGGTCGTGCGGGGGGCCCTCGACGTTGAGGACGCTGTACTGCACCTGGTTGCCGGAACGGGCGAGCGCCTCCTGGAGCTCCGTCTTGTTGTCGACGTGGCCGGTGCGGGCAAACTCGATCCTGGCGTCGAACGCGTCGACCACGGCTATCTCTGCCTGTTCGAAACCGTGCTCGAGATAGACGGCCGCGATCGCGGCCTCGAGCAGAGCGGCAAGAACGTTGCGACTCCGCGCGATGCGCTCCAGCTCGGCTGCGGGCACATCCTGCGCCTGCTCGAGCAAAAAGCGCCCGAGATCGAGCTCCTTCGCGACGTCCGCGCAGCTGTGGCGCGAGACAACGTGCGCCCTGATCTTCGCAAGCCGGCCTTCGGACGCATCGGGGAAGCGGTCGTAGAGCGCCTTCGCGATCGACAGCTCGAGTACCGAGTCGCCGAGGAACTCCAAGCGCTCGTACGAGGACGCACGATCAGGCGCCCAGGACGTATGGGTGAAAACGTGATCACGTCGCGCGGGGGGAAGGGCTTCGATCAGGCGCGCAAGCGCGCGCCCTTCCCCCCGAGCCGGGATGGTCGATTCCGGATTAGCGCCCTCACGGTTGGGGGCCTGAACACGTCGCAGCGTGGCCGTCTCGTCCGACAGCCAGGCAACCAGCCTGATTGCCGAACGAGCCGGCCACGCTGCTCGGTTCATGCCCTCCCCGGCGAGCACGCGAATCCGAAATCGACCATCACGCTCTCGCTGCTACTGGTGCGCGACGACGTAGTCGACAGCCTGGCCGACGGTCGTGATCTTCTGCGCGTCCTCGTCGGAGATCTTGATCCCGAACTGATCCTCGAGCTCCATGATGAGCTCGACGAGATCGAGGGAGTCAGCGTCGAGGTCCTCCTGGAACGAGGCCTCCTCCGAGAGATCGCCCTCGTCTGCACCGAGTTGCTCGGTGAGGACTGACTTGACGCGCTCGGATACTTCTTCACGGGACAGTGCCACTATTCGTCAACCTCTCGTTGTGCCGGACGGGTTCGATGAGCGCGCCGACTCTACCACGCGCTCCGGAAGAGCTTCACGCATACGGCCGACAACATCGTGGTCGATCCCGCGCGCGGCCATCCTGATCGCGTTCTCGATCGCGAGCCGCGAGCTCGATCCGTGGGCGATCACGACGAGCCCGCGGAGCCCGAGCAGGTAGCCGCCACCGGTCGTTTCCGGGTCGAGACGCGTCCGGAGACGAGCCGCTGCCGGCCTGATCATCAATCCGCCGATCTTCCCCCGGGTGGTCGCCACGATCTCGGCACGGAGGGCGATAAGGAGGTTGCGAACAGTCCCTTCGAGTGTCTTCAGGGCCACGTTGCCCGTGAATCCGTCGCAGACGATCACGTCCGTCTCGCCGGTGAGCAGCGAGCGCCCCTCCGTGTTTCCGGAAAACCGGAGTGAGCTGGCCGCGAGCAACGCATGTGCTTCGAGCGTCAGCTGATTGCCCTTCTCCGGCTCCTCTCCGATCGAGAGGAGCGAGACCCTGGGCCGCTCGATGCCGAGCACCTCCTGCGCGAAGATCGAGCCCATGTAGCCGAACTGAAGGAGGTGCTCCGGCTTTGCGTCCGCCGTCGCGCCTGCGTCGATCAGGACGCAGGGCCCGTGATCCGTCGGGATGACGACAGCGATCCCCGGACGAAACACGCCGGGCAGCCGCCTCAGGTAGAGCAGGCTGGCCGCGAGAACGGCACCGGTGTTGCCCGCAGAGACCACGGCATCGGCATCACCGTCGCCGACCGCGCGGACGGCCCGCACGAGCGACGAGTCCTGCTTGTTGCGGACGGCGTCAGCCGGCTTGTCGTCCATCTCGACCATCCCCTGCGTGACAACGTGGTCGAGGCCGTGAGTGTCGAGACCGGCGGGGCCGTAGATGATCGGTTTGACGTCCGCGGATACCGCGGCCAGGGCCCCGGCGACGATCTCTGCCGGCTCACGATCCCCCCCGAGGGCGTCCACGGCGACGCGGACGCGCATATTTCTACGGTGCGGGAGTGCCGAGCGGCTGGACGTCACGCCCGCGGTATGTCTTGCACGTCGGGCAGGCGTGGTGGGAGCGTGTCGGCGACCCGCAGTTCGAGCAGACGTTGACGCTCGGCACGGAGATGCCGTGCTGGGCGCGACGCTTGTCGCGGCGGGCCTTCGAGGTCTTTCGCTTGGGGACTGCCATCAGCGGCCGCGGAGTGTACCGGAACCCGGAACCCGCCTATGCGGGTTCCGGTAGATAGGGCGAAGGAGGGAGCTCCAGTTCGCGCGTGGGCTCGATCACGTCGAGGAAGCTGCGATCGTGGCTGACGACGACGAGCGTCCCGTCATACGCGTGGAGCGCCTGTTCGAGTTGCTCGACGGCCTCGAGATCGAGGTGGTTCGTCGGCTCGTCGAGCAGGAGAAGGTTGACCTGCCGCGCCTGGAGCTCCGCGAGTTGCGCGCGCGTGCGCTCGCCGGGCGACAGCGTTGCCCATGATCGGCCGACATGGTCGGCGCCGAGCCCGAACTTCGCGAGCAACGTCCTCGCGTCGACCGCGACGAGACCGGTCGCGGCAGAGAACGAATCGAGCAAGGAAAGGTCGCCATGCTCCGCCTGCTCCTGCAGGAGCGTGCCGATCACAGCGCTCCGCCCGATCTCCCTCGTCCCGCGATCGACGTCCAGATCGCCGCGAAGCACGGCCATGAGAGTCGACTTGCCGCTCCCGTTTCGTCCCGTCACGGCAAGCCGTTCTCCGGGAACGAGATCGAGGTCGAGCGGACCGAGTGTGAAGCTTCCCCGCGACACGACAACGCCAGCAAGGCGCGCCACGGTCCCGGCCGCTCTCGTGCCGGAGACAAGAGCGAGCTGGAGCTGCCAGGGCTCGAAGGGCTTCTCGGGCACCCCGTTGCGCTCGAGGAGCGTCTCGGCCTGCCGCACCTTTGTCATCAGTGCGTGCGTTCCGCGCCGGTCCGCCATCGCCCCTCCCGCGCGCGCCTCGTTGCGACGTTCGGCAAGGAGGGCGGAGAGATGCCGTTGCCGCTCTTGGGCCTCGGAGAACCGCTTGTACGCACCCTCCCGCGCACCGTCGCGCGCGGCCGCGAACTCCGTCCAGCCGCCCGCCCACTCACGTACCCGGCCGCGGCCCGCCTCGATCTCGGCGATCCGGCTCACTGTCCGGTCGAGGAAGGCGCGGTCGTGCGAGACGACGACGAGTGCCGATTCGGACATCTCGACGAATCGCTCGAGCCGCTCGAGCCCGTCGAAGTCGAGATCGTTCGTTGGTTCGTCGAGGAGGAGCACATCGAACCGCGAGAGCAGGATCGCCGCCAGTGCGAGCCTGGCTGACTCGCCGCCCGAGAGCCGCTCCGCGGGGCGATCGTGCGCTACTGGAAGCCCGAGGTCAGCGAGAACGGTGGCCGCCCGGACGTCGAGATCGCCGCCGCCCAGCGAGAGAAAGCGATCGAGCGCCGTGGAGTAGCGATCGGACGCGTCAACGCCCTGAGCCAGTTCCTCGGCGGCCTCTGAGAGCGATCGGTCAGCAGTCGAGACACCGGTTCGTCGTGCGAGGAAGCCGCGTACGGACTCGCCGGCCAGGAAGCCGTGCACCTGCGGGAGATATCCGACCGTGAGCGTCGACGGGTCGTGCACGACGGTGCCGGCATCCGGTTCCTCGAGGCCGGCGAGAATCCTGAGGACCGTCGACTTTCCCGAGCCGTTCGGGCCGACGAGGCCAAGCCTCGTTCCGGGGCCGACCTGGAGCGTGATTGCATCGAGGACGACGTGGGAGCCGTGTTGACGAACGACATCGACGAGCTGAAGACGCATGAGAACCTCCGACGTGAGACAGCCGTGAGCGAGGCGCGTGAGCACGACGCGGGGCGGCGAGAGAACGTGAGTGGGGCCTCAGTCAGTCATCGGAGGGCGCCGGAGCGCCTCACCGAAGCTACCACGCGCAGACGTCAGATCGCAAGCAGATCGCCGAGCGCGCGTGGCCGGATGTCCAGCCCCCGCAGCTCGTCGAGTGGAATCCAGACAGGCTCGTGGGTGCCACTCTTCTCTCGCTCGCGATCCGTGAGAAGGGCGTGATCGGGCCAGCTCCCCGTGCCGAAGCTACCGCCGACGATCCACGCGTCGTAGTAGAAGAAGATCGTGCCCCCGAACGACTCCTCGTGGACGAGCGGGCCGAGCTCGACCTCGACGCCGAGCTCCTCGAACGCCTCGCGCCGGGCCGCCTCCGGCGGCGTCTCCCCCTCCTCCACCCCGCCCCCGGGAAAGAGGTAGTACGTTCGTCCGTCGCGCACGCGCTTGATCAGGGCGAGCCTGCCATGGTCGACGAGCACGATTCGGGCACGCGGCGTCAGCTCCGTCATTCGTCGCGTAACGCCTCGAGCGCCGCCCAGCGAGGATCAGCCACGGTCTCCTCGTGCGTGTGGGGCTCGTCGTTCAGATCCTTGCCGCAGACCATGCAAAGCCCGGCGCAGTCTCGTCGACAGAGGATCTGGGCGGGAAGAGCCGTCGCGATCGAATCTCGCGCCCACTGCGAGAGCTGCAGCTCTCCCTCGACGACGTACTCGGATCGCATCTCCGCAGGTGCTCCGTCAGCGGTCTCGTGGTACTCGCGCGCATCGACCTCGACGTCGGCTACGGCGTCCTGCAGGCAGCGCATGCAGGGGCCGTGGAGGCGCGACTCGAAGATCAGCCGGAAGACGTCGCCGCTGACCGCCCGCTGAACCTCGAACGTCGCGTCGACCTGCGCCGGAACAGGAAGGTAGCGCTCGCCGCCGAGATCGAATGGCTGTAGCGATATCGCGACGGCTTCTCGGTGCTCGTCACCGAGCCGTAGCCGTAGACGGCGAAGAGGGTACGTGGTCATCGTCTCAGCCTAGCCCGGATCTCTCACCTGGCAGGACCTCGGTGCGGGGGTGCAACGCGCGCGCCAGATGAAAGATCCGGGGTAGATGAAGCGGCGAAGCGCACTCAACTCCCTGCGCAAGCGACGCACCCCCGCGAGCGTTTCGGTCGCCCCCGGGAGGCTCGCCTCACACGTAGGAGTCGTCGTCCGAACCGGGGCCGATCGGGTCGATCGGGCCGATCCCGGACATGACCGATTCCTGCGAGCGCTCGTGCAGTCGCTCCCGGCCGCGGCGCACCGCAACGAGGAACTTGTCGAGGTTGACCTCGAGCGTCGAGAGAATCCCGTCCGCCCAGTCCTCCATCTCGAGCCGCGTCTCGCGCGCCTGCCGGCGGGCGTCGTCGACGATATCCTGCGCCTGGCGCTCGGCGATCTTCACGATCTCCGTCTGCGAGGCCTCGCGGACTGCCTGCTCGCGTGCTTCGCCGATCAGACGGTCGCATTCGCGCTTCGCCTCGGCGAGCATCTCCTGCCGTTCCTTGACGATCCAGCGGGCCTGCTTGATCTCCTCGGGGATCGTGGCGCGCATCTGGTCGAGGATGTCGTAGATCTCCTCACGATCGATCCGCACCTGATCGGTCAGGGGCACGGCCTTCGAGTTGTGGACGAGATCGTCGAGCTTGTCGATGAGTACGAGAACATCCATGACCAGATCTTACTCCTGTGGACTCAGAGGTGCGCCAGGACGACCGTTCGGGAACATTTCCCTGAAGCGGCGCGCCACGGGCTCGGGCACGAGTTCGTCAACCTTTCCGCCGAACGACGCGATCTCCTTCACGCCGCTCGACGAGATGAAGCTGTATTGCGGGCTCGCCATCACGTACATCGTCTCGATCTCCGGCGCGAGCAGCCGG
>JAYTJO010000227.1:0-4833 GCA_043730975.1 Thermoleophilia bacterium
GAGGAGCGGGTTGTCGAGCAGGTAGATCTGGCCAACCGAAAGGTAGTTCGCAGCGCGCCAGTAGGCGTCGATCAGGTCGAGCTCGTCGCCCGCGAGGGGGCCGGAGACCTTCTTGGTACTCCCGCCGCGGTTCTGGGGTTCGGTCATCGCTGCCTCCGGCCAAGGCTGAGCGCCGCGCCGACGAGTCCGCCGGCGAGGCCGGCGACGAACGCGCCCGCGAGTGCGAGGCGGCGTGGAGCCGGCGGGACGGGTGCGACTCCGTCGGTCGCGCCACCCCGCATATGCGCAACGAGCTCGGGCAGCAGATCGGGCAGCTCGAGCGCGAGCTCGAGGTAGTCGAAGCGGTTACGCTTCCACGCCTCCTCGAGGGTGTGCGGGTCGAGCAGCAGCGAGCGCCGAAGCTCGGGCAGGTACGGGCGAGCTAGGTCGGCGAGAGTCAGCTCCGGGTTGATCACGTTCGCAGTCGACTCGATGGTGACAAGCGCGCGGGAGAGCAGCATGAGCTGGCGGGGGAAGAGGACGCCGTATTGACCGCCGAGCGCGAGCTCTCGGAGCAGGAGCCGCGCGATCGAGAAGCGAGTGGAGTTGGATCCGTACCATTCGCCGACGAGGTCGCCGAGCGCCGTGCGGAAGCCGTCGGGGTCTGCGCCTGGTGCGAGGGTGGCAAGGCGGAGCAGCTGCTCGGCAACCTGCTCGTAGTCGCCCTCGACGAGTGCCCAGAAGACGAATGCCATCCGGCGGCGCTCGCGCGGGGTCAACCGGCCGAACATGCCGAAGTCGAGGAAGGCGACGCGGTCGCCGGGGAGCAGGAGCACGTTGCCGGGGGTGGGGGTCGGCGTGGAAGAGCCCGAACTCGAAGACCTGGCGGAAGATCGCCCGCGCTCCAGCGTCGAGTACCGTACTTGGATTAAAGCCCTGACGCTCGAGTTCGGCGGCTGGGGCAGGACGGACGCCCTCGACGATATCCATTGTCAGAACCCGCCGGGTCGTGCGTTCCCAGTCGACGCCCGGAATGAACACTGTCGGGTCGTCGGCGAAGAGCTCCCGCACGCGCTGCGCCGTCTTGGCCTCGAGCCGAAAATCGAGCTCGCGATGGGTGTAGTCTGCGAACTCTGCGGCGGCGACGGTGGGCCGGAATGACAGGCTGGCTCCACGGCGGCTCTCGAGCCGTCGGGCCAGGAACGCAACGAGCTCGAGGTCGTTCTCCACCTGTTGGGCGATGCCGGATCGCTGCACCTTGACGGCGACGACCCGACCGTCAGGAAGCAACGCCCGGTGGACCTGAGAGAGCGAAGCGGCGCCAATGGGCTCCGGATCGAACTCGGCGAAGAGGCGCGTTAGGGGAGCTCCAAGCTCCTGTTCGATCAGACGCTCTGCCTCGGCGGCGGAAAAGGGTGCGACGGAGTCGTAGAGCGAGCCCAGCGCCTCGGCGTACTCGAGCGGCACGTAGTCGGGTCGCATCGCAAGCATCTGCCCCGCCTTGACGAAGGTGGGGCCGAGACGCTCGAGCACGACCCGCAGCCGCTCGGGCAGCGGTACGTCCATCGCGACGTGATGGTCGCACTCGCGCAATCCCGAAGAACAGACGAGCCGGCAACTGAGCGAGACGCAGCTCTCGAGCCCGGCCGCGTCGACGAGCCAGCGGAACCCGCTCGCCCACAGGATGGTGGCGATCTCACCCGCGCGGCGAAGCTGTCCGCGCCTCGTCGCGGGCACGACGCCGGATGCGTTGGCGCCAGCCTGAGCCTGCTCTCGATGGTTGTGCATCACTCGACGACGAGCGTACCGGGGTGGTGGGTTAGAGGGATCCGCATGGCAGAAAGGCGACGAGTCGATGGGTACCTTGCCGCGCTTGCGACGACGCGGTTTGCGGTTGCAGGAGACTGCTAGTCACCTGGCACTGGGGGCTTCGGCAGCACGGGCAACTGGTCGCTCGGGCTCGTTGGCCGTCGAGCTCCTGTCCTGGCTTGGCCGAGCGTGAAGTACGCGAGCGCGGCCGTCGCGAGAGCGAGCACCGCGTTTACCGTGAACGCGTCGGCGAGCCCGTCACCGAGGCCTGCGGAGGGAAGGCCGGCGGTGACGAGGCCGCCGGGCCAGCGAAGCGCGACGAGCGCGCCCATGCCGGAGATGCCGACGGCAAGTCCGATCATGCGGAACGTCGTGACGATGCCCGCCGCTTCGCCGCTGCGCGCCGGGGGGAGACCGCTCAGCGCTGCGGCGGTCACGGGCGTCGTCCCTCGGGAAGAGGTAGAGCTCACCGTCAGGCCCACGGGCTGCGGCCGGGTTCAGGACACCCTCGACCTCCAACGAGTTGCCCGCTTCGGCTCCATCACGACTCCGAGGCGGCTTAGGTTGAAGAGCGCATGGCCGCCGCCAGTCGTCGCGGGCGAACCATCGTTCACCACCCTCACCCGAGCACAACACAGCCGCGAAGAATGCCCATCGCGCACCTGAAGTCGTACGTGCCTGGCGGGCCGGCCGGGGGCTCCACGACGACGGTCTGGCCCGCTGGCAGCATTGTCCTCATCCCGAAACCGGGAAAGATGACCCGTTTCGAGCAGGCCGCTGTTTCCTCGCGGAGGAAGACGATCCGGATCGCCTTGGCGTGGACGACGTCAGGGAGATAGGCGCCGCTACCACGCACGAGCGTCTCGCCGGGTGCCACCCGCGAGGGAACCGCATGCTTCCAGCTGCGCGTCCGTGTGGATGGCAGCGTCATCGCTTCTCACCTCTTCCTCTCCTCTGCCGTACGATCGTACGTCGGTGTGCAGAACCCGGGAAGACACCGGGCGCGACCGCCGTAGCCCCGGGCTGAGCGATCGGTCCGTGGTGCTACTCGACGTCAGGTTCGGACGGACCACTGCTCTGCGGCGGACGAGATCCGGGTTGAAGGTCGTTCGACGGCAGGGAGCGTCACGCGGAAGGTGGCGCCTGTGCCGAGCGAGCTGTCGACGTCCATCGTCCCCCCGTGCGCACGTACCAACTCACGAACGATCGCGAGTCCGATCCCTGTCCCACCCGTCGCCGGCGAGCGCGATCGGTCGCCGCGCCAGAAGCGCGTGAAGATGTGTTGCAGATCATCGGGAGCGATGCCGGGACCCGTGTCTGCAACCTCGAGAATCGCATCCTGACCGACTCGAGCTACTCGCACGTTTACGGCACCGCCACTACCCGTGTAGCGGAGCGCGTTCGAAAGGATGTTTGAGACGACCTGGTCGAGTCGGTCGGCATTGCCATCGACCCACACGGGCTCGGACTCGAGGTGCAGAGCGATGCCGGCGTCGGCGAAGCGCAGGGCGAACGACGCCGCCGATCCGGAGGCCACCTCGGCCAGGTTGACAACACGCTTCTCGAGCAAGAGGCCCGGTTGCTCGGCGTCGGAAAGACGGGAGAGATCTTCGAGAAGCCGCGTGAGTCTGAGCGTTTCATCGTGCATCGCGGCAAGGTTCTCGGGCCCGGTGATGACTCCGTCCTGGGCCGCCTCGATCCGGGAGAGAAGCCCGTTCACCGGCGTCCGCAACTCGTGGGCGAGATCCGCGACGGTCTGCTTGCGGATCTCCTCCTCGCGCTCGAGGGTCTCCGCGAGCCGGTTCAGTGCGAGTCCGACGGCGCGAATTTCGGGATCGCCTGCGGGATCGACGCGCGTCGTGAGGTCGCCTTCGCCGATCCGATCGGCTGCCAGGCGAATCCGCCGAAGCGGACGGGAGAGCGTTTCCGCAAGAACGAACGCAAGCAGCAGGGCCGCGATCACCGAAGCTGCTCCGGCAGCGAGGTGCAGCCGGTCGAGCGCCTGCTGGAGATGCTGCTCTTCCGGTGTCAGCAGGCCGTCACCGATCTGCGCGACTCCGATGATGCCGATCTTGCGACCCCCCAGGGTGATCGGCGAACTTACACTCGCCGCGCCAGTGACCTCGGAGCCGAAGCGAGTGCCATTGTCACTGATCGTAAATCGCAGATCGTCCAACTCGGCCAGGTGTTCCAGGGTCATACGGGCCTGCGGTGACCAGCCGCCTTCTTCCGCGTAGACGGCAGCTGCGATATCCGCCATGTGCGTGGCCGACCGCTGCAGCCGGGCCTGCGCGGCGTCGGTGACGAGCGTCTCGAGCCCGCGGTTCGCGAGTAGTGTCGCAAAGGCGACCGTGAGCACGGCGACGCTCACGAGGGCGATCGCTAGCCGTGCCCGCAGACCAAGACGGGCGAGACGTCTCATTCCCTGCACAGACGGTACCCCACGCCGAAGACCGTCTCGACGTAACGCGGGTGCCTCGGATCCGGTTCGATCTTCTTGCGCAGGTTCTTCACGTGCGCGTCGATCGTGCGCTCGTAGCCCTCGTAGTCGTAGCCCTGGACGTGGTTGATCAGCTCGAAGCGCGAGTACACCCGCCCCGGATAGCGCGCGAGCGTCTGCAGGAGCTTGTACTCGTTCGGCGTCAGCTCGACGGGCACGCCGTCACGCCGCACGACATGTTGCACGGTGTCGATCTGGAGAGCGCCGTCATCGAACGAGACCAGTTCCACGAGCGGCATATCGGGTTGCGTGCGCCGCAGAATCGCTCGTACCCGGCCGACGAGCTCCCGGGGCGAGAACGGCTTCGTCAGGTAGTCATCAGCGCCGATCGCCAACCCGGTGATCCGCTCCTCTTCGGCCGCCTTTGCCGTCAGCATCAGGATCGGAACGTCGGAGCGGGCACGGATCTCACGGCAGACCTCCTCGCCGCTCCGATCCGGCAGCATCAGATCGAGGACGATGAGCGCTGGCTTCAGGCGTTCAGCCAGCGCAAGTCCCTCGTCAGCTGTTCCGGCGACGTACACGAGGTACCCATCGCGCTCCAG
>JAYTJO010000228.1:0-1976 GCA_043730975.1 Thermoleophilia bacterium
GTCTCGTCGATCGAGACGCTGGCCGCATTGGCCCGCCGGGTTGCCGATCTCGATGTGGGAGCGGCGCTTCCACGTGCACACCACTTCGGCGGTCGCTGACCGCAGGGCCTACCGTGCGACGAGGCTCGCCTCCACGTACTCGGCGACCGATTCGAAGCCGAGCCGCGTGTATGACCGGATCGCTGCCTCGTTGTCGGCACGGACGTTGAGCCCGATCGTCTCGATGCCGTCGTCAAGCAAGAGTCGGCAGAGCGCTGCGCACGCGCCCCGTGCAAGGCCCCGCCCGCGGAGCGCCGGTACCGTCGCGACGTTACCGAGCGCGGCCACAGACCACGTGGGCGAGTACACGTGAACGCCGGCGATGCACGCCAGGTGACCACCCTCCCTGATTCCCACGTAGCGACCGGTCCCGAGCATCCGCGGGGCAAACCAGGTATCGGGATAGGCCTCTTCATAGAACGTGGTGATCGCGTCGAGATCGTCGAGCGTGAGCAACTCGACGTTGGCGTTGTGCCGGGCGAGGGCCTCAGCGTGCTGCAGGGCAAGTTTGACGTGCGGTACCACGTCGACGACCTCGTACCTCGTGGCCAGTGTCGCGAGCAGTGGCGCGGACGCGTGGGTGTAGAGGACGGGTGGAAGTGAATCCAGGATGTCGCTCAGGAGCGGCTGCAGCGATGATCGAGGGGAGTCGGCGATCGCGAGCAGGACCGGTACCTCGGGCTGCGTGTAGAGCAGAACAACATCCTCCACGCGCTGACCGGTATCCCAGCCGAACCACTGCGTGTGGCACCACTCGAAATCATCGAGGTCACCGAGTTCGTAGACGTGAGCTCCCGCGTTGCGTCGAAAGACGCCGGCGATGAGCTCGCGGTCGTTCAATTCCACAACCGGCATCGGCTGAAGACTAGGTGCTCTCAGCTGATTGCGTCGCCGGCGACGCGGCGGACTTCCTCCAGCGTCGTGATCCCAGCGACCGCTAGCCGCACCCCGTCCTCGCGCAGCGTGAACATGCCCTGCGAGATAGCCATTGCCTCGATCTCTCGCGTCGGCGCTCCGATGAGAAATGCGATCTCGTCGGTCATGGAGAGGACCTCGAAGAGCGGAACCCGTCCACGGTATCCGGTTCCGCCGCACTCATCGCACCCCACGGCCTTGAAGAGATCGAGCTCGCCGAAATTCGTCGGAACGCGAAGTGCCGCCATCATCGATGGTTCAGAGGTTGTCGGCTCACAGCACCTCTGACAGACCCGACGAGCGAGCCGTTGGCCGATGATGCAGTTGATCGACGTGGCAAGGATGCTCGGCTCGATGTTCATGTCCGTCAGCCGCTGGATTGCGGAAGCGGCGGTCTGTGCGTGCAAGGTCGTGAGCACGAGGTGCCCTGTCATCGCGGCCCGGAAGGCGATCTGAGCGGTCTCCTCGTCGCGAACCTCGCCGACGAGCAGCACATCGGGATCCGAGCGCAAAACTGTCCTGAGCCCGTTCGCGAAGCTCAGCCCGGCTCTCGGGTTGACCTCGATCTGATCGAGACCGGCTGCGCGGTACTCAACGGGATCCTCGATCGTCGTCAACTGGCGGTCCGGTGTGTTTAGCACCTGCAGGCACGTGTAGAGCGTTGTGGTCTTGCCCGAGCCGGTCGGTCCGACAACCACGACGGCCCCAAACGGTTGCGCAATCGCTCGCTCGAGAGCGGCGCGGCTCCGTGGCCACATGCCAAGAGCATCGAGCGATTCGGGCGCCTCACCCTGGGAGAGGATTCGGAGCGTCACCTTCTCCCCGTGCGTCGTCGGAAGGATCGCGATCCGCACGTCGATCGATTCGCCGGCCCGCTTGATCGAGACGCGACCGTCCTGTGGGGCACGTCGTTCGGCGATGTCGAGACCACCCATGATCTTGAGTCGACTTGCCACGGCGCCCCCCTGGGAACCGGCAATCGAGGTGAGCTCTCGCATGACTCCGTCGACGCGAACCCGAAC
>JAYTJO010000229.1:0-3118 GCA_043730975.1 Thermoleophilia bacterium
GCGGATCGCGTCCGCCGAGGACGACATCAAGGCATGGAGCCTTGACGACGTCCTCGGCGAACACGCTCCTTGGCGCAGAACCGCCCCAGCTGCACTCCTACGACACATCAAGCCTCTCGCTCGTCGGCGTCGGCACGGTGAGCTCAACGTAGACCCAGCAGCGGCGATCGCCGACGAGCGGCGAACGAGCTGTACGAACGACGCCGTACACGGAGGTGCCGACCTCGATCGTCTCACCAACGCGAGGGGTCACACCGGGCCGTTCGACCATTCGATATCCCGCGTGACTGAGAAACACGACGTTCCCGTCGAACCGAGCGGCGTCGTCCAACGCGGTAGGAAATGCGACGAGAGCGCCGGCGGTTTCTTCCTGCCGCTCCGCGATCTGACGGTCGCGCTCGCCGAGCGTGGACGCAATCCTCTCGAGTTCCTCCTCACGCTCGGCGACGACCTCCTCACGCCGCTCAACTGCCGCTCGGCGGAGCTCGACAGCGCCCAGCTCCTGCTTCCGAACCGCGATATCGCGTTCGTCTGCACGCACCTTCTCCTCGCGCGCCGCGAGATCGAGCGAGAGCTGGGTCAGGGCTGCATGGCGCTCGTCGAGCTCGGCTGATCCCTGCCTGAGCATCTCCTCGACGGCGCTTCGCAGCTGCCCTGTGCGGGTCTCACGCCGTTCCAGGTCGCTAATCGTTGCCTGGAGCTGATCGGTGTGCTCCTCGATCTCGCGCCCCTTCTCTTCGATTCGCGCTTCGAGAGCGTCGTCTCCGTCCGTTGCTGAGAACAGTGCTCGGAGCCGCTGTCGGATACCGTCGTCACCGGGCTTGCGGCCCGGCCAGTGCTCCCAGTCGCGGTCGCTTCGTGGATCCTCGTGCACGTCTGCCTCCGGTGGTGTTGTGCGCCGGTCACCATGCCCTAAGCCGTCGAATTCGGTGCGCGGCCACCGGCGCACCTTGCGTTTCGACGGGTCGACTGCTCCTCCTGCCTCGTTTGGGGGATGCGCGATTCTGTCCAGTGGATCACAGTTCGAGCATGGATAGCCAAGGTGCACGCCACCTCTCGGCCCGCCTTCGAGCCGGTGTGAGAGTCGGAACAGCGATCGAGCTCGATTGTGACGACCCGGAATCCGGTCTTCGTACCGGCGACCGCGGCGTCGTCAGTGCGATCACGCTCGACGGCGTCGTGATCGAGTGGGACAGGGGCTTCAGCCTGCAGATCGACCCGCAGGCTCTCCCCTATCACTCGCTCGCTGCCGCCTGAACAGTGGACGTCGGTGAGGTCGATGCCGCTCCTCGAGCGGCATCGACGCTGCCGTCGTGCGGGTCAGCTTTCGGGTCAGTCGAGCAATGATGACCCCCCGGGTGGGTTGGGAGACCGGAGCTGTGCGACGGAGGCTCGAGCCACGGCTCGAGCTACGGCTCGAACAGGTCGTCGTCCGGCGCTGCGGCCGGATCATGAGCAGGACCGGCCGTGTCACCCTCGTCATCCGAGTCGAGGAAGGGGCGCGGGAGCACACGGTCGATCGGTCTCGCGTGCGTGTCCTTCGCCCTCGCCGACCTCGCCAGGGTCTTCTTGGCGGCCGACTTGCCGGCCTTCGCCTTCTGCTTCCGTAGGCTGATCTTGCTCGCCTTGCCGTCGGCCGCGTTCCTGGGCTCCGTCTTCGTCTTCATGGCCAACTTCCGCGCTACTGTCCGTTCCGTGACCTTGCCCACCCGGACGCCAAAGTCCATGGTGATCACCCAGGTCGGTTCTCCGGCAAAGACACCGCTAGCGGAGGGCGCATGGAGCGACCCGATGCCCACCTCGCGCCACTCCGGCGTCAGCATGTTTTCACGGTGTCCCGGAGACGCGAGCCACGCGGCGATCGCGATCTCCGCCGTGATCTCCCCCGTGTTGTAGATGAGGTTCTCTCCGACCGACCACCTGGTGTACCCGGCCGAGCGATAGAAGCCTCGCACCCGCGCGGCGAAGGGCGCGCCGTTCGGAGAATCATGGGCGAAGAAGCCCCGCTCGAGCATCGCTCGCGAGTGCGCAACCGCCGCTCCATTGAGGGCATTGGACATGACGACGGGGCGCAGCCCGTGGTCGGCTCTCGTCTTGTTGAGGGCAGAGAGAACCTGCCGGTCGAGCGCCGGGAGCCGCTCGGTGGCGGCGAGCGCAGCGTCGGCCGCGACGACGGGGCTCGCGAGCGAGGCGCCGAGGGCGGCTAGGACGCCAACGAGGAGAAGTACGCGCCTCATACGTTCTCCTGACATCGGCGCCCGCGCAAAACCTCTGCTCCCTCGAACGGGGGAGTGGCCGTGCGTTCAGCGTCCACATTTCCAGCATTTTCGGGCAGAAGATGCGGCCCCTGTCCGCGATGGTGTTGAATCACGGGTGACCCGAAGGATGTGCTCAACTCGATGGAGGCTGACGACCATGGCGGGACGGCTCGAGGGGAAGGTCTGCGTGATCACCGGCGCCGGTGGCGGGATGGGGCGCGAGGGAGCGATCGTCTTCACAGGGGAAGGCGCAAAGGTGTGTGTCGCCGATGTCGACCTCGACCTTGCGGAGGAGACCGTTGCGTTGTGCTCCGAAGGTTCGGCATTCGCCGTGCTTGCGAACGTGGCGAGCGAGGACGACGTGAAGGCGATGTATGCCGCAACGGCCGCTCGATTCGGCGGGATCGATGTCCTCTACAACAACGCCGGCATCTCACCGGCGGATGACGATTCCATTCTCGTCACCGAGGAAGACGCATGGGATCGCGTGCAGGATGTCAACACGAAGGGCGTGTACTTCTGCTGCAAGCACGGGATCCCGTACCTGCTTGAGCGCGGCGGGGGCTCCGTGATCAACGTCGCCTCGTTCGTCGCGATCCTCGGTGCGGCGACCTCGCAGATCTCCTACAGCGCCTCCAAGGGGGCAGTGCTGTCGATGAGTCGCGAACTGGCGGTGCAGTTTGCTCGCCAGGGGATACGCGTCAACTCGCTCTGCCCGGGCCCGGTCGAGACGCCGCTCCTGCTGAACATCTTCGGGGCCGACCCGGCGGCGCTCGAGCGCCGGCGGATCCACTGGCCGACGGGACGCCTGGCGAAGCCGCGCGAGATCGTGAACGGCGCGCTCTTCCTCGCGAGCGACG
>JAYTJO010000230.1:0-8881 GCA_043730975.1 Thermoleophilia bacterium
TTCACCGCCCGCTCCCGCAACTCCAACGAGTACTTCCGAGGACGACCCATAACACCCGACTCCCTTCCCCTGGACGACCACGATCATCCAGGAAATCAAATCGGCGTCAAACCCGGGACGGACCAACAGCACCCACTTGGCCAGACCCACGCACCCATACTGGGACGCGAGTGCGTTGAACCAGGCGTGTTGCGCGCCTGCACCGCGGGCGCGCGGAACTGAATTTTACGGATTGCCATTTGCGACCTCCGTCCGGGAGACTAGATCCACTTCAGATTGAAGACGAGGCTGTGGCTTTAGGGGTCAACATCTCACTACGGGAGGCAGCCGCGGCGCTCTCGAGGAGTCGTGGACACTGCCTGAGCGTAGGAAGGAGCGGTTGCGTAGCCTGTTTCTGACAACAGATCGAATGAACTCGTAAGGGTCATCGACATACGTGCATGCTTCCGCGCAGCGCTTCCCGTTCGGGATGAGCCGGCCATGAGAGGGGAACGATTCGGTCCGCGAGGGCCGAGTGGAGGCGGGACGGCTCGAAGTCCCGAAGGAAGACTTCGCGCAGTTCGTCGTTCAGTGGGTCCCGCCCGGACACAACCTCAACCATCGCCAACCGCCTTCAGTTGCTGCGCTGAAGTATGACCGACTTGACCGCTTTGGGCCAGCCGGCCGAGAGGAAGGTCGGCCCACCACCACAGGTGAGCCAGTTCGACGCTGAGCGCACCGCCCCCTCACAGCCCCCGTCATCGGCATTCGCACGCGAGGTGATGACCGGTGCACTCGCAGGTCGGCTCGAGCCGTCGACCCGTCATATACTGATGTCGGCTGAATGACTCGGATGCACCCCCGATGACCACGCCGACGAACGATCTCCAGCAGCCGCTGAGCCTTGAGCCGCCGAGCGAGATGGCTGGCGTCGTCTCCCTGCTGAAGGCGATCGTCGGGGCGCTGCTTCCGACGGATGGAGTCGCGGTATTCACGACCCTCTATCTCGCTGTGACCGAAGCTGTTGTCGGGAGCGCCGAGGCGCAGGCGTTCGAGGACGAACGCTTCACCCGTGCACTCGACGTGACGTTCGCGAACCTCTACTTCGACGCCCTTCGGAGCGTCGCCGGCGGAGGCTCGATTCCGGAGGCGTGGGTGCCGCTCGTCGAGGCGCGCACGCGGAGCGACGTTTTCCCGCTCCAGTTCGCACTGGCGGGGATGAACGCGCACATCAACCGTGACCTTCCGGTGGCGCTCGTCGAGACGTGCACGAAGCTCGGAATCGGCCTCCGGGCATCGTCCGCCCAGCACAGGGACTTCCGGAAGATCGACCGCATTCTCGCGAGCACGGAGGCCCGCGTGAAAGGCCGGTTCATCACCGGGGACCTTGCCTTGGTGGACACCGCGCTCGGTCAGTTGGACGATTGCGTCGCGATGTGGAAGGTGGTACGCGCCCGGCAGGCTGCGTGGGTGAACGCGGAGACTCTGTGGGCGCTGCGTCGGACTCCTAGCCTCAGCGCCAGGTTCCTGCTCACACTCGACCGAATGGTGGGGTTCGCAGGCCGCGGTCTGCTGCGTCCCGTGGTTCCAGCGGGACGGGTGGACTGAATCGCGATGCACCACTTGGCTAGCCCCAGTTGGCGAGCATCCACTCGGCCGAACGGTCGGCGACGGCGGCAATCGTCAGTGACGGGTTAGGGCCGACGGGACCCGGGAGCACCGACCCGTCAGCGACGGCGAGACCCGGGTAGCCGAACACCTGGCCGTGTTCGTCGACAACGGCGTGCTCGGGTGAATGCCCCATCGGGCAGCCGCCAACAGGATGGACCGTCACGACGCGCTTGAAGTACCACAGAGGTTGGTCGACGAACTTCGCACCGGTCGCCCCTGCGATCTCCGTCATCGACTGCTTCACGGTGTCGTAGTACGTCCGCGACGTCCTCATCGACCACGTGTTCGCGAGGTAACCGTCCTTGAGGTAGAGGCGGCCGTCAGGGACGTCGCGTCCCATTCCGAGGAGCGGGAGCGACTGCGACGAGCGCGTACCGTTGCCGAGCAGGTTCCGCATTTCGGAGCTCAGGTTCGAGATGGGGTTCCTCGAGAGCTTGTCGTGGATGCGGTGCCTGAGGAATCGGAACGCCCGCCGCACGCCGCCGGCCGCGTCCGTCGTCTCCAGGAGCCAGCTGACGAATGAGGGATAGCCACCGTCCTCGATGTAGTACCCGCGCCCCTGGGCCGGGTCATAACGCAGAGCTGACGTGATGACCGCACCGGCGGCGGGCTCGAAAAGCCGGGTCCCGTGCTTGCGCGGAGCGAGAAACCCGAGCAGGTCGCCGTTGCCGCACCACTGCGTGCCCAGACGGTCGGAGATCGCCGGGAAGTTGTCGCGGTTGCGGAGCAGCAGGAAGGTCGAGCCGAACGAGCCGGCGGAGATGACGAGCCGGTCGCACGTGATCGTTTCGAGCGGTAGCGCACTCGTGTCGGTCGCGCCTCGTTCGGTCGAATGCCGCACGTAGCGCACCTCGTAGCCACCGTCGGCGCGCGGCGCAAGACTTCGCACTTCGCAGAGCGTGCGGATGTCGCCGCCCTTCTCCTTGAAGCGCGAAAGGTAGTTGAGGTCGAGCGTTTCCTTCGCGCCGAGGTTACAACCGATATCGCACTCGCCGACGAGACGACAGGTGTAGCGCTCGACGCCGTAGAGGTTGGCGTCGTCGACGATGCGCTGACCTGGGATCGGCTGCGCACCGGGGTTCGCGAACGCGACCGCGAGAGGTGGGAGTATCCACTCGACGCCGAGCTTCTGTCCGGCTTCCTGCATCGCCTGTGTCTTGGCGGTCGAGGCGTACGGCTCGACTGCGAACGGATACGGCTGCGGTCGCATCATCGCCTCGACATTGTCGTAGTGCGGATCGAGGTCCGCGCGCGTAACGGGCCAGTCCTCCCCGTCCTCGTGGACGAACCACTCCGGGTCCTTTCGGAGGAGGACGTTCGCGTAGATGATCGACCCGCCACCGAGGCAACTCGAGACGAGCGCTTCGATCCGGCTGAAGCTCCAGATGTCGAAGAAGCCGAACAGACCCTGGCTGGGATCCCAGAAATTGCGCCCGATCTCGCTCGGCTGACGTGGGAACGTTCCCGGCGCCCACGCCTTTCCGCGCTCCAACACGACGGTGTGTTTTCCGCCGTCTTGAAAACGGTACGCGGTGACAGAGCCTCCGAAGCCCGAGCCAACGACGACCGCGTCGACGTGCTCCGGCGTGCTCACCGGTGGAACCACCCTCGGATGAACAGTTTCGTCGTCGCGCTTTCGCGGAGAGCCTGTGCCGCCTTGCTCTCATCCATCCAGGCCGGGAACGGTACGTTCAGCGGCGCCGGCTGCGGGCCGAGTCGGCCGAGGTGGGAGCGGATCGCGGTGTCCGCCATCAGGTACCCGTGATTCTCGAGTACAGCGCGCTCACCTTCGGAGAAGACATCGAGGTCGATGCGGATCGGCGCAATGAAATCGCGGACGAACCGCTTCGAATACGCGGGCATCGATCGAACCGGGTAGTCGTCGGCCGAACCCGCGATGCTCCAGTAGGCGCCCTCAAGCTGGCCTCCAATGAAGCTCGAGATCAGCCAACGCTTGCGGACCTCGGTGGCCTGCTCGAGCAGGATGATCACGAAACGGAGCGAACGCCAGATCCTCCCCATCCCTGGATCCGGCTTGAATGACGGCCCCGCGTCGGAGACGAGCACCGTCGCGTGGTCCTGCCACACCGGCTCGAGGCCGAGATTGTCGAACATCCCGCCGTCGGAGAGCTCGAGCGAACGCGCGAGCGCTTTCGCGTCGTCACCGTCGTACGTACCGCCGGAGAGCGGATCGTGGATGCTCATCGGCGAGAACGCGCCCGGGAGGCACGATGACGAGGCCGCCGCGCGCGCGAGCGTCCAGTCACCGAAGCCTGCATGGCCGCTCGGCTCGGCTCCGATACTGCGGTCGCCGGAGTCGAACGTCCACTGCGAGCGGAACTGCATCTCGCTGGAGCAGAAGACGAATCGCGGTCGCTGCGGCAGGTCGGCGAGGCGCGCGCGACCCGTAGGCCCGTCCGCAAGCCGCTCGGCGAGCGCGTCGATCTGCACATCGCGCTTGAACCAGTTCCACGGCAGGACGCGGGTGAGGACGGTGCGCGTACGGAGGTTGTGTTGTGCGAGTTCGCGCATCGGCAACGTCACTTCCTCGTCGTAGTCCGGGATCGGCGTGCTCCGCTGCGACCAGGCGTCAGGTCGACGCACGGCGTACGCGGCGATCAGCGACGCGAAGATACTGCCGCCGGAGACCGAGGTGAAGGTGTCGAGGTCCGCCAGCAGGCCAACCTCGTTCAGCCGGCGCGTCGCCCCAAGATGGAAGAGCGAAGCGCGGTAGCCACCGCCCGAGAGGCAGAGCGCGACGCCCTGCCGCTCAGCTTTCGGCAGCGGCAGGTGCGGCGAGCGAACACCATGCTCGGCGGTCGCGCTCACCCCAACACCGCTGGCTGCGCCACGTACGGCGGCGGGTCGTAGACCGAGAGGATCTGAGCGATCATCTCTTCGCGCGAGTCGAAGCGCCGCTCGTCATAGCAGCCCAGTGGATTCTCGACAACGTTGTAGAGGCATTTGTTGCAGAACGTGCAGGGACGCGGCGCGCGCTCGTGCCCCGCGGCAAAGAGCTTCGGAAGATCGTTGTTCGCGACGAGCGGTCGCGCGATGGTGACCGCGTCGCAGTTGCCTCTCTCGATCGCCGCGCGAATGATCGACGCGGTCTGGAAGCCACCGGTGCACAGCACCGGGATCGACACGACCTCCTTGACGCGCCTCGAGTCCGGGAGGTTGAACCCCTCGACCGACTCGGGAGAACGCGACCAGCGCTTCGACATGTAGTTCCGAATGATAGGCGTCCGGTAGAGGAGGTAGTTCCGGAGCGTGTGGACGCCGCTCGAGATCATCCCGTCGTACGTGGAGAGCACCTCCTTAAGCGGCATATCGCCGGCCGGATTCACCGGGTGAGGAAACGTCGAGCCCGCCGAGCAATGGATGGCGTCGGCTCCCCCATCTTCGATCCACCGCGCAACCCGCACCGAGTCCTCGATCGTATTTCCCTTCTTGAGCCACGGCAAAAACGCGTTGGCGTACTCCGTGGTGCTGAGCTTCACCTGCAGGTGGAAGTCGCTGCCGACCTCGGCACGGATTGCGCGGATCGTCTCGAGCAGAAAACGGGCGCGGTTCTCGAGCGAGCCGCCGTACTCGTCCTTGCGGTCGTTGATCGCGGAGGAGAGAAACTGCGTGAAGATGTAGCCGTTCGCACCGTGGATCTCGACACCGTCGAGTCCGGCCTCGCGGGCACGGCGCGCGCCGTCCGCGAACCGGCACGAGATCTCGTGCAGCTGCGCCGGGGTCGCCCGGTCGCACTGAAAGCCGTGCAGCGGGTCGGACTTGCCCGTCGACGAGAGCCCTCTCGGGTAGGCGATCCCCTGGATGTCGCGCTGCCGGCCACCGTACGCGAGCTGGACGATGTATTTGCAGTCGTACTCGTGTACGCGCTTGCCGAGTTCACGCCAGAAGGGGATCGTGTCGTCGCGATCGATCGAAGCGAAGCTTGGCACGATGAACCCGCGCGGGTCGACCCCGCACCACGAGGAGACAATCGCGCCGACGCCACCGCGCGCGAACTTCACATCCCAATTGATGCGCGCGTTGGTGCCGGAGCCATCGTAGTCGTCAAACCTGCCGGCAATGTTCGATCGAAGGATGCGGTTCTTGACCTCCAGGTTGCGGAACCGGAGCGGCTCAAAGAGGATGTCCCCCACTAGACGCGGGCCTCGGTCTCGGGGAACGGGGGTGGGTCGTACACGGACATGATGTCCTTGACCATGTCCTCGTGCGAGGCGTACCGGCTCGGTTCGTAGCACCCGAGGGGGTTCTCAAGCTGGTTGATCAGGCACTTGTTCGTGTACGTGCATGGATTCGGCGGCCGGTCGTGTCCCTCGGCCCAGAGCTTTACGAGGTTGTTGTTCGCGATCAGCGGCCGCCCGATCGTAACGCCGTCGCAGTCGCCGCTAGCGATCGCGGATTCCACGGCAGACCTCGTCTGGAAGCCGCCCGTGCAGACGACCGGAACGCTCACCGCCTCCCTGACGCGCCGCGCGTCGGGCAAGTTGATCCCCTCGATCCGTCCGTTTGTAGCTTTCCTCGCGGATTTCTCCCATTGATACTTGAACAGCTTGTTCACCGGCCATGTACGGAACATGAGGTAGTTGCGCCACGTGTGCTGGCCGCTCGAGATCATCGCGTCGTACCCGCGGATCGTGTCCTTGATCGGGAACTCGCCCGCGGGGTTGCGCGGATGCGGGAACGTGGCCCCGGAAGAGACGTGAAAGCCGTCGACGCCCGCCTCCTCGAGCCACTGGCAGACCGGGATCGAATCCTCGATCCCGTTGCCCGCATTCTGCCAGGGGAACAAATCGTCGTTGTACTCGACGGCACTGATCTTGAACTGCAGATGGAAGTCGTCGCCGACCTCCCTGCGAATCGCACGCACGATCTCGAGTGCGAATCGCGCCCGGTTCTCGAGCGAGCCGCCGTACTCGTCGTCGCGGTCGTTGATCGCCGACGAGAGGAACTGCGTGATCAGGTAGCCGTTGCAGCCGTGGATCTCGATGCCGTCAGCGCCGGCCTCGCGCGCGCGGCGCGCGCCCTGTGCGAACGCCTCGACGATCTCTGTGATCTCGGTTCTCGTCATCGCGACGCACTCCAGCCCGTGTATCGGCTCGGGCTTGTTGGTCGAGCTCCAGCCCTTCTCGTAAAGGATCCCGCCGATGTCGCGCTGGCGTCCCGAAAATGCGAGCTGCACAAGGTACTTGCAGTCGTGCTCGTGCACTTCGTCGACGAGCTCGCGCCAGAACGGAATCGTCTCGTCCCGATCGATGTGGGCGTAGTTCGGGACGATGATTCCGCGCGGGTGGACGGGCGCATTCGACGAGATGATCGCTCCAACCCCACCCTTCGCGAACTTCAAGTCCCAGTTGATGTGGATGCGCGTACCCGTTCCGTCGTAGTTGTTGAACCGACCTGCGAGGCTCGACCGCAGGACACGGTTCTTGATCGTGAGGTGGCGAAACGCGAGCGGCTGGAAGATGACGCTGTCGGTCATGCGACCACTTCGCTTGCCGCGGCGGCACGGGTCGGCGGCGTGTACGGCTCGTAGACGGACAGGATCTGGCGCACCATTTCCTCCTGGGAGTCGAAGCGGCGCTTGTCGTAACACCCGAGCGGATTCTCGATGAAGGCGAACAGGCACTTGTTGCAGTACGTGCACGGACGCGCGGCACGGTCGTGCCCCGCCGCGAACAGGTTCGGCAGGTCGGGGTTCGCGACGAGCGTGCGTGCCATCGTTACTCCGTCGCAATCCCCTCGTTCGATCGCGCCGCGGATCAGTGACGCGGTCTGGAAGCCGCCGGTTACGAGCACGGGGATCTTCGAGGTGTTCTTCAGCTCGCGCGCGTCCGGGAGGTTGATCCCCTCCGGCCCGACGGCCCTGCGTGCCGGCTTCTCCCAGTGCCGCTTCCAGAGCGCGTTCGACGGCCACCAGCGGAAGAGCACGTAGTTTCGGAGCGTGTACTTCCCTTCCGAGATCAGGCCGTCGTAGGTCTTGATCATGTCGTGCGCGGGGAAGTCGCCTGCAGGGTTCCGTGGATGCGGAAACCCTCCACCGGCGCTGACATGGAAGTAGTGAACGCCGGCTTCCTCGAGCCAACGACACACTCTGAGCGACTCTTCGATCGAGTTTCCCTTCGGCAACCAGGGAAAGATCTCGTTGAGGTTCTCGCGCAGGCTGATCTTGAAACCGAGGCAGAAATCGTCGCCCGCCTCACGCTTCACCGCCCGCACCACCTCGAGCGCGAAGCGAGCGCGGTTCTCGAGCGACCCTCCCCATTCGTCCCTGCGGTCGTTGATCGCCGACGAGAGGAACTGAGTGAAGAGGACGCCGTTTGCACCCGCGAGCTCGACGCCGTCGAGGCCGGCTTCGCGTGCGCGCCGCGCCGCTTGCCCGAACTGCTCGATCACCTCACGGATCTCGGCCGCCGTCATCGACACGCAGCGGAATCCGTTCAGCGGCTCAGCCTTCGTCGTCGAGCTCAGGCCGGTCGAGTACTCGATCCCGCCGATGAGGCGCTCGCGACCGGCGTGGGCGAGCTGGAGGATGTACTTGCAGTCGTGCTCGTGAATGCGGCGGCCGAGCTCGCGCCAAAAGGGGATCTTGTTATCGTCGTCCGAAAGCGCGTATCCCGGAACGAGCCGGCCGCGTATCGAGACCGGCGCATTCGAGGAGATGATCGCGCCCGCACCACCGAGCGCGAACTTCAGATCCCAGTTGATACGGACGGGTGTCCCCGACCCGTCGTAGTTGTCGAAGCGACCCGAAACGCTCGATCGGAAGAGGCGGTTCTTCACCTCGAGCGGGCCGAGCCGGAGCGGCGTGAAGAGTATGTCGGTTTCGTCGTTGCCGCTGAGGCTGCTCGGCATCTGGTCACGCTGCGGCACTTCACACCCTTCCGTCGAGCCGCAGGACGAGCATCGTCAAACAACGATCATCGCAGGTGCGGTGCGGTTGTGCAAGCTCCTGAACCACCGAGCGGGGCGACGCAGCGGCACCACGCGTCCGACAGATCGCTGGACGCCGTGCGTCGGGATGTGAGCCCATCAGCGCCGATGTCCCAGGGGCAACCAACGCCTTCCAGATCGGAGGGGGGTATGCGCCGCTCGCGCCACGATCCCCGGGCCCTGCGACCTGCGTGTGCTGGGGGACCAGCCGACCCTGTTGGGTGGGATTCCCTCTGATGCGACCGCCTGGCGGGCGGTCGCCGCCCTCGATGTCGAGCGGGTC
>JAYTJO010000231.1:0-2887 GCA_043730975.1 Thermoleophilia bacterium
ATGGCAGTCTCAACGGCATGTACCGTTCACGAGTCGCCGACGCAGAGCTGTCATCGCGCCTGGCTTTCGTCGGAGCCATCCTCATTGAGGGTCCGCGCGCGTGCGGTAAGACGGCGACGGCGCGGCAGGCCGCAAACAGCGAAGTGCTGCTGGACACCGACGATGACGCTCGGGCGGCCGCGGCTCTCGATCCCCGCCTCGTCCTGCACGGTGACGTGCCCCGCCTGATCGACGAATGGCAGGTGGAACCGCGAATCTGGAATCATGTCCGCCGTGCCGTCGATGACCGTGGGCTGCCGGGTCAGTTCATTCTCACGGGATCATCGGTACCAGCCGACGACGCAACGCGTCACACCGGGGCCGGTCGTGTCAGTCGCCTCCGCATGCGACCAATGGCGCTCGCGGAGTCGGACGACAGCGCGGCAACGATCTCACTCGAGGCGCTCCTCTCGGGAGCCCCTGCGAGCGCAATCGATCCAGGTCTCGACCTTCGGCGTGTCGCCGAGCTTGTGTGTCGGGGTGGATGGCCGAGGCTCGTTGACGCGGGCCCTGCTGAGGCGGGTGTGGTTCTACGGGATTACTTGGACGACATCTGCCGCACGGACGCCCCCCGTGTTGACGGGGTCGATCGCGACCCGATCCGTCTGCGGCGACTCATCTCGGCGTTGGCACGGAGCACCGCGACAGCGGTGACACTCAAGACACTCGGTGAGGATGCCGGCGGTGGCGACGGTCCACTCGATGAGAAAACAGTGCGCTCGTACCTCGGCGTTCTCGAACGGTTGATGGTCATCGAGAACCAACCTGTATGGGCGCCGCATCTCCGGTCACGAGCGCGGCTGCGCGCCACCCCGAACCGCCACTTCGTCGATCCGTCGCTCGCAGCCGCCGCGCTTGCCGCTGGACCTGAGGCCCTGCTGAGGGACCTCAACTGGTTCGGACTGCTGTTCGAGTCGCTCGTCGTGCGCGATCTGCGTGTGTACGGCCAGCCGCGTGACGCGGAGGTCTACATCTACAGCGACAACACCCTCGAGGTCGACGCGATCGTCGTCGAGCGCGGCAGTGGCAGGTGGGCCGCGTTCGAGATCAAGTTGGGTGGCCCAGATCTGATTGAGCACGCCGCACGCTCACTGCTGCGGTTCCGCGAAAGGGTTGATACTGACAAGGTCGGCGACCCGGCCTGCCTCGGTGTGATCGTCGCCACCGGCTATGGGGTTCGGCGGGAGGATGGCATCGACGTCATCCCGATCGGTGCGCTCGCTCAATAGCTTGGTTACAACTTGAATCGCGCCAGACCAAACCGGCGACGTTCGAAAATACTCCCAACGGGATTCGAACCCGTGTTGCCGCCGTGAAAGGGCGGAGTCCTAGGCCTCTAGACGATGGGAGCGAGGTCCGGCCTGCTTCGACCGCCGTGGATGATACCGACCGTTCGTCCATCGCTCCGCAGGAGCGCGAGGAGGAGGGGGGCGACGGTTCCCCCGGACGGGTGGGGGTTGCCGGAAGAACCGCCGCCAGCTCGGAGGTCCGGACCCGAGGGCCCGTTGAAGCATCCATGCCTCCATCTCCCTAATCGGCACTGTCGGCCGTCGACTTAACACCTCGGGACGCTCTCGGGTACCCGTCAAAAGTGACCGGTGCGGACCTGTCAAGATTCTCGCGACAACCCGTCTTGACATGGAGGCACGAATGCCTGTCGTAAAGATCATCGAGGTCATGGGCATCTCAACAAAGAGCTGGGAAGACGCTGCCGACGAGGCCGTCAAGGAAGCCGCGAAGACCGTCCGCGGGATCACCGGGATCGACGTGAAAAGTCAGACGGCGAAAGTCTCCGACGGCAAGATCTCCGAGTACCACACGACCGTCAACATCGCGTTCCGCATCGAGTAGCGCGCACGTCCGGGGTGGGATGCACAGGCTCCCACCCCGGCGCGCCCAACGTCTACGCGTCGTCGACCTTGATGGCGGTCGAGGCGGAGACTCCGCTGCCGGATGCATTGCGACCCCATACCGCGCAGCTCACCCGGAGCCCGGCGTCATCGTCGCCGAGACGTAGGAACGGCCCGTTGGCGTTTGGGATCCGCTCGCGGTCCCATCCGGCGAGCGTCGAGAGGTCCTTGCGGGCGGAGAGAGTCGGGGCGGGAAGCTCCTCGCGCGGATCCCGTTGCTGTGCCCAGAACCAGCGGTAGAGAAAGACGCCCTTGCCGCCACCCCAATGGCCGCGGTTGCATGTGAGGCGCCCGCCGGGGCGGGTCTCGCCGGTAAGGGTGGGCCGTTTGCTCGGCGTCGGAGCGAGCGCCAGTCGGCCAGGTGGAAGGTAGCGGCGCATCGCCCCGACCGATGCATAGACGGCCGGGATCCCAGCCGCCGCGCACGGCGCGACCGTGAAACTCGCGAGACCGGCCAGGCGCCAGGAGCCGTCAGGCGCCCGGGCAAGCAGCGGGCTGCCGCTGTCGCCATGACACACCGGACTGCGATCGAGCACGGGGTCGGTGACGCACACCATGCTCTGCGCCAGCACCCGGCGGCCGTTCACTCGTTCACAGTCGGCGCTTGAGACGACCGATAGGTCCGCCTCGCGAAGCGTGTCTGCCGCCACCTCGAACGGGTCGAGGAAGTCGCTTGCGCCGACTTGGCGGATCGCGCCCCAACCGACCGCGCGAACGGGCGCCTTCGACCCGAGGAGCGCGCTTTCCTCGTCCGGCGTCAATGCCGCGAGGGGTGGCGCCGCGGCGGATCGGCTGAGCAGGAGCACACCGATATCGAACGAGATTGGTGGCCCCGAGACCGACCGTCGGGCCGAGCGAGGGTCAACCGCGTAGGCCTTGACGGGGATGGTCTCGCCCCCTCGGCTTGAGAGTTGAGAGCGCCCGACGACGACCCGAAG
>JAYTJO010000232.1:0-2101 GCA_043730975.1 Thermoleophilia bacterium
GCGGGCCACCTGGCAGCCGGTCCAAAACGACGCACGGGGCGGTCGCCTCCCGGGGCAATCGCAAACCGGCCGTCTGCCAGCGCCGCCACGACCTCACCGGAAGGCGCGAGGCGCCCTGAGGTGGCGGTGATGGATCGCTGCGGCCCCCGGTTCGTCCTGGGAGCGGTCACTGAGGTGTCGCGAGTGATCACGCGGCCATCGTTCAGCGTGAGCACGGCAGTCCGGCGATCGGGTCCGAACGCTGCCCATTCCAGGCGGCCTCGCACGCGCCGGCGATCCACAGGTGGTGGCGCTCGCCAGGCTTGAATTCGGCCATCCTGATGCATGACAACGATGGCTCCGTCGCGCGTGACCACAGCGCTCCGAGTGTTCGCCGAGCCTGCAAGGACGATCGAGGTCGCGTCGCTACCTCGCATGTTACTTCGAATGCGAATCGAGTTGTCACGGCGGCCGTCACCGGTGAGCAGACGCCCGGCGCTGAGGAAGGCGACGGCGTCGAGGGAGTCTGCTGCTGGGGTTCGGTGGTACTCAGAGGATCGCAGGTCGGCAGTGACCCGCAGACGCGGGCCAACGGCGGCGAGTCTCAATGACGAGGCGTCAAACGCGACCGCGGTAAGGGGCCCCGGGGTTCGCGCATCGGGCGTGCTGCGAACGATCGGTTGGCCGTCGCGGAGTCGGACCGCTTCGAGCGTGCCGTCACCGTAAGCGACTGCGAGTCTGCTGCGGTCTCGGCTCACGGCGAGGGCCGTCACGTCAGTACCCCGGATCGGGATGTCCCGAACGACGACTCCCCGTAGGCCATCCCAGACACGAACGAAGGGGCCGCTTGCACTCGCGACGATGAGACGCCCGCCGGGGTCGGTCGCGACGGGGCCGAATCGCCCACTCGACCCGGGCAGGGGACGCACCCGACCGTTCCGGGTGTCCAGCACCTGAAGCCGGTAGTTCTTGTCGGAGACGGCCACCTCGCGACCTCCTCGAAGAAACCCGAGTGACCAAACCGGAGCGCTCGAACCGGTCTTGATGGCGCGGGCTGAGCCGGGGCGGCGCCAGGTCCAGAGGATGACGTTGCCACGGTCGTCCCCCGCCGCCACGGTGCGTTCGTCGGGACTGACGGCAAGCGTCAGGAGTTCGTCTCGCAGCCCGTTTGCAGTAACGCGAAGGGAGGCGAGCGGCGGCCCAGCTTCAAGCGCCCGCCGCATACCTTGCTCCGATTCGTCGGTCGGCGCGGTGCTATCGGCACTGACAGCGAGCCGGAGTGCTCCCCCGGGGTCCGCCGGAGCAAGGACCGATGCCTGCACGCCCAGCCGCTGTGACTCGGCACGATCCCGTTCGTGACGTGCCTGCCGCCACTGCCACGCCGCGACAACCGCGATCGCCGTCATCGCCGCGAGGGCGGTCGAGCCAATGCCGGCGAGAATCGTCCTCCTGCGGCGGCGCGCGGCGTCAAGTGAGAGCTCAGCCGTCAAACTCTCGCCGAGGAACTGTCGCGACCGGTTGGCGAGGGACCCATGGTCCCACTCGCCCCAGACCATGAGCCGTGCGCCCCGGTAGAGGAGCGCGGGGTCCCGCCCGCTTTCCTCCCAGTCGTTCGTGTCGGCGAGGAGACGATTCTCGGCGTGGATGATCTCGCGATCGCGGTCAACCCAGGTTCGCAGTCGCGGCCAGCTTCGGATGAGGGCCTCATGGGCCAGCTCGATCGTCGCGTCGCGGCCATCCCCGCTCCGCGTCAACAGTCGCTCGCTCGTCAGCCGCTCAAGAACGGCGTCAAGCCGCGGCCAACCCCGATCAAGCTCCTCTCGAAGGGCCCGCCGCCTGGTGTCTTCGGTTCCTCGCCCAGGCTCGACGAGCCGAAGCAGTACCCGGCGAGCAGTTTCCGCGCCTTCGTCGTCCATCGCGTCGATGACCGCGTCAGCGCGACGGGCGAGCGCACCATCAAGCCCGCCGGCCGCGCCGTACGCGCTGAGCGTCATCTCGCGCGCACCGCCTCGCCGGTAGAGCTCGAACAGAAGGTGTGAAAGGAGGGGAAGGCACCCAGGGCGATGGGCAACGTCGGCGACGATGCGACGGGTGAGTCCGGGTTCGACCCGCACGCCGGCCG
>JAYTJO010000233.1:0-18080 GCA_043730975.1 Thermoleophilia bacterium
AGCTGCCATTCGGCGATCGAGGCGATGAAGCTCGCGCTCTCCGACACGCACGCCGCGGTGCACGACGGCCCGTTACCGACGGACTTCTTCGCCGAGGACAGGCTTGCCGCACGGCGGAGCCTCGTCCACCCCGACTCTGCTATCGCCGGGGGCCTCGATCTGCCGCGGGGAGGGACGACGTATCTGTGTGTGGTGGACGGGGACGGGATGGCCGTCTCTCTGATCCAGAGCGTGTACTCGTCGTTCGGGTCGGGTGTCGTCGCTCCCGGAACCGGGATCGTCCTCCAGAACCGCGCCGCCGGCTTCAGTCGCGATCCAGAGCATCCGAATGCACTCGCGCCCGGCAAAAGACCGTTTCACACGATCATCCCGGGGATGCTGCTCGAGGACGGCAAGCTTCTCGGCCCGTTCGGCGTCATGGGTGGCTCGATGCAGCCGCAGGGGCACTTCCAGGTCGTGCGTCACCTCGTCGACGAAGGTGATGATCCGCAGACCGCGCTCGACGCTCCTCGCTGGCGCGTCGAGGAGGACGGGAGCGTTGCACTCGAACCAGGCCTCCGGGATCTCGCGGGCGAGCTGCGTGTGCGAGGCCACGAGGTTCGGGTCGAGAGCGGGCAGCACGGGTTTGGCGTAGGGCAGATCATTCTGCGTCACGGAGCCGCGTTGATCGGCGGCTCGGATGGCCGTGGCGACGGCTACGCCGCCGGGATCTAAATCAGGTACGAGCCTGGGAGGAGACGTGATGACGATCTATTTCGACGACATCGAAATTGGTCACGAGGTGATCACCGCGCGGCGCACGATCACCGAGGCCGACATCCTGTGGTTCTGTGGGCTCTCGGGCGACTTCAACCCGCTCCACACCGACATCGAGTTCATCCGGGAGCACACGCCGTTCCGCGATCGGATCGCGCACGGTCACCTTGTGCTCTCGATCACAGGCGGCCTTCGTAGCGAGCTCGACAACTGGCGGATCGTCGCGTATCTCGACTGCCAGCGGCAGTTTCTCGCACCGGTCTACGCCGGTGACACGATCCATGGCGCGTACACCGTGACGGAGGTGCGGCCGTCACGGTCGCGGCCCGGGACAGGCGTCGTCACGTGTGCCGTCAAGACCCTGAATCAGGTGGGAGAGGTCGTCCAACAGGGAGTCGACGTGCTGCTGATCGGATCGCGCAAAGCGTCGGCCGAGGCGTAGAGGGATGGCTGCGCCCGAGGCAGCCGATGCATTGGTCGTCCACGTACAGGGAATCCCGGTCGCATACGAGGTCAGGGGTGAGGGGAGGCCGATTCTGCTGATCCACGGCTGGTCGGCCGATCGGCGCTACGTGATCGCCGACCTCGAGCCGATCCTGGCCACGGCACCGGGTTGGCAGCGCGTGTACTTCGATCTTCCAGGGCACGGGGCGACGCCGGCTCCCGACTGGCTGAGCACGCAGGATCAGATGCTGTCGATTCTCGACGGCTTCATCGATGCAGTGCTGCCGGAAGGGCCGTTCACGGTCGTCGGCAACTCCTACGGCGGCTTCCTCGCGCTGGCGTTGATTCGGTCGATGCCGGATCGGTTGTGCGGTGCGGCGCTACTCGTTCCCGATGTCCCCGCCGCGGACGGGACGCGCGATCTGCCCCGACCGATCACGATCCATGAAGACCCATCCATCTTCGATGACCTTGCACCTGATGAAGAGTGGATTCCCGCGGCGTTGCCCGTGCACGAGCGGCGCATGGTCGAGGAGATCAGGGCTCACGACATGCCGGCCTACCGCGTCGCCGACTACGTGTTCCTCGACCGTCTGAACGCGAACTACCTTCCAACCGGCGCCTCCGGGCGCCCCGGAGCTCCGTTCGATCAGCCTAGCCTGATCCTCGCTGGTCGCCAGGACTCGAGGGTCGGATACCAGAGTGCTTTGAGGCTCATCGAGGAGCTCCCTCGGGCGACCTTCGCCGTGCTCGACCTGGCAGGGCACCAACTCGGGCGCATCGAGAGGCCGGTGCTCTTCCAGGCGCTCCTTCGCGACTGGCTCGATCGGATCGAGCTGGTGCCGGCCGGCGCCAACCACTAGTTCTATGGCGCCCGCTGCCCGTTGTATGGTGACACTGCCGTGCCCATCCGCGTCCTCATCGTCGACGACCATGCCCTTGTCCGGACAGGCCTTCGGCTCCTGCTCGACCGCGAGGAGGACATCGAGGTCGTCGGCGAGGCCGGAGACGGGGATGAGGGAATCCGAGCCGCGCGACTCGAGAAGCCGGATGTCGTGCTGCTCGACGTCGTGATGCCAGGCCGCACCGGGATCGAGGCGTGTGCAGAGGTGATCTCCGCATCGAAGGGGAGAGTCCTCATGCTCTCGATGCAGGACGACCCCTCGTACGTGCGTGAGGCATTTGCTGCCGGCGCCAGCGGCTACATGCTCAAGGAAGCCGCGGACACCGAGCTCGTGCAGGCTGTGCGGGAGGTTGCGCGCGGAGGGCGCTATGTGCATCCCACGCTCGGCGCCCGCCTTGCTCAGGCTGAGGTCGAGGCAGCGCGGCGCGCCGCCATCGATCCTCTGTCGGAGCGGGAGCGTGAGGTCCTCCGTCTCCTCGCCCTCGGGAACACGAACCAGGAGATCGCCGCCCAGCTCTTCATTTCGGTGCGCACGGCCGAGACCCACCGCGCGCACATCATGCAGAAGCTCGGCCTCGGAACCAGGGCCGAGCTCGTCCGCTACGCGCTCGTCAACGGATTGCTCGACGAGGCCTGACGCCAGGCTGAAGCCTGGCGTCACACGTAGCGACCAGATCGTCAGGGCTTCCCGGTTGACGCGAACCCCGTAGGGGAGACGGCGCAGCCTCTCCCGGGACAGGTCACACGAACGCCGGCCTCGGGGGCAAACAGGCGGACCGTCGTGAGACACACCGCACTAGTGAGAGGCCGTTCCCTTCGGGTTGCCGACCTTGAGTAACCCGACCTGGCCGAGGTCGACGTCGGCGAATGCGTGACTCACGAAGGGGTAGAGACCTTCGCCGTCGATCTGAACGTCGAACACACCGCCCCCACCGGCAGGCACGATCACCGTTTGCCCACCTAGTTGTGGTGCGTTCCTCAGGCCACCGTTGACCCACGCGCGATCGAGCATCGCTCCAACGACGTGGAAGTTCACGTTGTTCGTAGGCCCGGCCGCGACGACCCAGAACCGCGTCGTATCGCCTGGCTGCGCTGTCAGTGGATGCGTGACGTACTGGTTCGCATACCCGTTGAACGTCACCCAATCAGCGAGCCTCGCGCGGGCCTTCGCCATGTCGAGCGAGGCCGGCTTTTCGATGCCGTCGCCGTTCAGGTACCACTCGCTACCTACGAGGACGTACTCGTTGTCGACCTTGGGAAGGCCTTCCTTCGGCTGAACGACGATAGCGCCGTACATCCCGTTCGCAATGTGCGCGAGGACAGGCTTTGTGCCGCAGTGGTACATGTAGACGCCGGGATCCTTCGCCGTGAACTTGAAGGTGAACGATTCGCCCGGGGCGGCGTCTCGAAAGGCCTTGTCGGGGGCGATGCGCGCCGCATGGAAGTCGATCGAGTGCGGGATCGATCCCCCGTTCGTGAGAGTCATCACGACCGTCTGGCCCTCTCGGACGTTGATGATCGGCCCTGGAGCGCCGTGACCGTCAAACGCCCACGTGTTGTACTTGACGCCAGGCGCGATCTCAACGGTCATGTCCTTCAAGGTCATCTGTATGCGCACCACGTCGCCAGCCGGAACAGGGGGCAGAGCGGCGCTCGTAGGCTTGTGTGCCTTTGCGAGCTCCTGCGCGTTCTCCGGCACAACTCCCGCGAAGCTGTTCAGCGGCAACGCGGTGTTTTGATCGTTGGCGCTGCCCGAGGTCGGACTGGTAGTCCCGGCGGCGGCGGCGACGTCGTCGTCGAGCGCGCGATCCGAGGCGACGAGCGTCGCTGCAAAGATGAGAACGGCTGCGCCGAGGATCGCGCTGCCTACGAGAATGAGCTTCATGGGTCGTCTCCTTCGTACTCGGTGTCGATTTCCACATTGATCATTGGAGAAATTCGCTCACCGGGCATCGTGGCGATACCGCAGCTTGTGTAGGGGGATTCGCTGATGTACTGCACCGCCGGTTTCGGCGAAAATCCGGTGATGGCGGGAAGAACGCTCCGGCACCGTGCGCTTGCAGACCCGACCAGGGAACGGCTTCTCGATCTTCTGCGGGCGACCGAGGAGCCCCAGCCGGTCTCGGCGCTGTCAGCAGCACTCGACCTGCACCAGAACACCGTTCGCGCGCATCTGCTGCTGCTCGAGCAGGCGGAACTCGTCGTCTCGACCTCGGATCGCAGCGGCGCGCGAGGGCGTCCGTCCATCCTCTTCAGCGCGGTTCCGGCGGCAGCCGAGCAGGAGCACGCGCTGCTCGCCGCCGCTCTGGCATCGGCGCTCGAGCCACTTCCCGACGGCGTCGAGGTCGCTGAGGCCGCTGGGCGAAGCTGGGGTGGAGTGATGATCGAGCGACTGGAACCGGGCCGCGAGCCCGACGGCGAGGCATGTATCGAGCGAGTGGCAAGCCTTCTGCGTCGCCGCGGCTTCGCGCCAGAGGTCGACGGGAGCGAGCTCGTGATGCACCGCTGCCCGTTTCGAGAGCTCGCCGAGCGCTACCCGCGCGTTGTCTGCTCGTTCCATGGCGGGCTGATCGAAGGGGCGCTCGATGAGCTGGGCTCCGCCCTCGGGCTCGAGGGGCTCGAGGCCTGGGTGACGCCGTCGACGTGCGTTGCGCGATTCGGCCGCCGCGAGGGAGGCTAGGCGCCGGCAGCGGCGTGGGCGGTGTGGGCCACCTCGCGCGGCCGTTTCGGGTCGCGCACGACGAGCACCGGGCAAGGGGCATGGCGAACGACCGCCTGCGAGACGCTGCCGAGCAGGAGTGCGGCGACCGTGCTGTGCCCGCGCGTCCCAACAGCGACGAGCCGCGCCTCGATCTCCGCGGCGTACGCGCAGATCGTGTCGGCGGGATCACCCGTCGCGAGGCGCGTGATGATCGGAACTCCCGCCTCCTCGGCCCGCGAGATGGCCGTGCTCAGAGTGCTCTCCGCGTGAGTCCGCTCTGCCTCGAGGATGTCGGAGAGGAC
Source organism: Thermoleophilia bacterium (assembly GCA_043730975.1). Lineage (GTDB taxonomy): Bacteria > Actinomycetota > Thermoleophilia > Gaiellales > Gaiellaceae > Gaiella. The sequence continues at coordinate 5,108 of JAYTJO010000233.1, forward strand.
GGCGGTCGAGGGATAGGCGAGGCCGAAGTCGCCCTGGAGCGCGCGCCACACGGTGATCACCGCGATCCCACTCCCTGTCGCCGCGGCGAGGTCGAGCGCCTCGTCAAGCGCCGCGTCTGCTGCCGGAGAGCCGTCGGTGGCGGCGAGTATTTCGCGCATGGGTCAGATGGTGTTCGTCCGCGTCGTCTCCTGCATCGGGGCGACCGCCTTATCCGTTGCGGAAAACCCGCAAGAGTCGTGGGACAAAGACCGATGACCTCCGTCGGGTCGATCGTGAAGAATGCTCCTCGTGAGCCACACGGCGGTCATCATCACCGTTGCCTACTCGATCGCCGTCATCCTCGGATCGGCGATCTCGTTCGCGATCTTCCGGTCGACGTCGCGTCCGCTCGAGGAGGATCGGTCGGGGATCTGGTCTCGTCGGGAAGCGACATGGCTCGTGATCATGATCCTGACGCTGTTCGTGCTGCTGCTCGGGACGATCTTCTACGTCCCGTACGGTGAGACGGCGGGCTCTCGCGGCCAGGTCGTCCGCGTCGTCGGTGTGCAGTACGCCTGGGCCGTCGACGCACCGCAGTCGATCGTCACGGGTCGACCGGTTGCCTTCCTCGCGCGCTCACGCGACGTCGCTCATGGGTTCGGCGTCTACAACCCGTCGGGCACGCTGATCTTCCAGGCGCAGGTCGTGGCTGACCACGAGCAGAAGATCGTCCATACGTTCACCGATCCGGGAACGTACACCGTTCACTGTCTCGAGTTCTGCGGTGCCGGGCATCACCTGATGAGCACGACCTTCGAGGTGAAGGCTCCGTGATCGACGAGCGGGCGCGCGCGATCGCGCGGCAGCTGACCGTTCGCTACATCGTCTGGTCGACGATCATCCTGGCTGCGTCGGGTCTGCTCGGGGTCATCCTCCGCTGGAGTCAGGCAATCCCGCAGGCGCGCGTCGGCGATAACTTCTGGTACGCGATGATGACCGCCCACGGCCTCGGCGCCTTCGTGGGCTGGGCCGGGTTCGCGGTCATGGGCCTCGCCTGGTGGGTGCTCGCCGGCGTCGGCTTCCCGGTGCGCGGCTTCGGGCTTGCGATGGCCCGGCTGACGTGGTGGCTGATGGTGCTCGGCGTTCTCGGTGTGATCATCACCACGATCTTCATGGGCTTCGCCGCCTCCTGGGTCTTCCTCTACCCGCTGCCGTTCTACGGGTCCGGCAACTGGGGCGACTGGGCGACGGGCCTCTTCTCCTTCTCCGTCCTCCTCGTGGGCCTCGCGATCGTCAGCTGGTGCTTTGGGATCTTGCACACCGTGATGAGCCGTGAAGCGCTCCAGAGCGCCTCGGGCTCGATCGTCAAGCGCCTCGGCCTCTCTTTCGGCTGGGGTTTCCTGATGCCACGCACGTTCGCGGCGAAGAAGCCGGTTCCCTATCCCGTGATCCCGCTCGCGGTGATCGGGCTCGACATGATCATCGCCACCCTCCCGTTGGCTGGGCTGCTGGTCTGGCAGATCTTCCAGTCGATGGGGATCGTCGGGAGCGCGAACGACCTGCTCGCGAAGAACATCCTCTGGTGGTTCGGCCACCCGGTCGTCTATCTCCTCCTCTTCCCTGCGGTCGCCGTCTACTACTGGCTCATCCCTCGTTACGCCGGACGCGACCTCGTTGCCGGTCACGTGATCGCTGTCGCCTGGACCGTCGCGGTGATCGCGAACGTCTTCGTCTGGGCGCACCACCTCTACCTCGACTACCCGAGCGGAACGGCGCAGGCACAGATCAACACGGCGATGCAGCCGATCACGTTCGCACTCGTGCTGCCGTCTGCGCTCTCGCTCTACAGTCTCGGCTTCACGATCTACCGCTCGCGATTCCGCTGGACGCCTGCCTCGACGGCGTTGTTCTTCGGTCTCGTCGGCTGGCTGCTCGCCGGTCTCTCGGGGATCGTGAACGCCACGATCGCGCTCGATGTGGCCGTCCACAACACACTCTGGATCGTCGGGCACTTCCACCACATGGCGATGCTCAACATCGGGCTCCTGATCTTCGGAGCCGTCTACGCCCTCCTGCCGGAGATCTCCGGCAAGGCGCTCTACAGCGAACGGATGGCGTGGATCCACGTGTGGATCACGTTCGTCGTCGGGATGATCTTCTTCGGCCTCTGGCTCGTTCAGGGCCTCGACGGCGCTCCGCGGCGCTGGTCGGTTCTCCCGTCGAACTACGACGCCCTCACGCGCATCTCACTGCCCTTTGTCTTCATTCTCGCGGCCGCACAGGCCCTGTTCTTCTGGAACGTGATGCAGACTCTGCGGGGCAAGGGAGGGGTAGCGACGTTCGACGAGCGAGGCATCCCCGAGCCGTCGAAGGTGAAGCGGGAGTCCTCCGTGCACAGCATCGAGGCAGCGGTGATGATCGTTGCCCTTGTCCTGGCGTTCAGCTTCGCCGTCGGCGGGTACCTCGTTGGCCGTGAGGTCGGGTCGGACGGCGGCGGTACGCCAACAGCGCCGGTCGAAACCGGAGGCGGTGGGACGGATGCGATCACCGGCGATGCCGAGGCTGGCGCCGAGGTATTCGCGAGCTCGTCGTGCGGCAACTGCCACACGCTGGAGGCGGCGGGGGCGACCGGAGCCATCGGGCCTTCATTCGACGAGAAGCAGCCGTCGGTCGCGCTCGTGATCGACCGCGTCACGAACGGTCTCAACGGGATGCCCGCATACCCCCAGCTCGATGAGCAGCAGATAGCGGACATCGCAGCGTACGTCCACGAGTCGGCCCAGAACTAGCGGCCGGATCACCGTCAGGGAAGACGGCGATCCGGCAGGCTGCCTGTCTCTATGAGCGGTAGGTGAGCGTCGAGTGCACGTCGACGACGCCCGGCACCTTGCGAGCGAACGTCGGCAGCAGGTCGGCGTCGGCCTCCGATGCGACCTCGCCCTTGAGGGTCACGATCCCGCTCGTAACGGTCACCTCGAGGGCTTTCGGGTCGATCCACATCGCCCCGTGGATCACGTCCTCCTGGATCTCGCGGCGGATCTCATCGTCGGGCCGGGCAAACGCCCTGACCAGGTCTCCGCGGCTGACGAGCCCAACGAGGAGTCCGTCGGGGTCAACGACGGGCAGCCGGTTGACGTCCTCGTCGAGCATGATCTTCGCTGCCGCGGCAAGAGGACGATCGGGCAGGATCGTTCGCGCAGGCGACGACATCGCATCTTCGACGGTTACGGCGTCGAAGCGCTGGTTGATCCAGGGGTCAGCGGGGTCGACGAGCCACTGCAGGAAGCCGCCACCACCTCGCTGTTCGCCGCTCTCCTTCGGCAGGATGTCGGTTTCAGAGATCACTCCGAGCACCTGTCCATCGCTGCTCACGACCGGCATGCCCGAGATTCGCCGCTGGACGAATTCGATCGCAGCGTCCTTGAGTAGGGCATCGGGGCCGATCGTGGAAACGTCGGTCGTCATTACGTCCTGAACCTTCATGACGTCTCCTTGTGTTGGATTCCTCACCCATCGTTGCGCCAGCGGGGCGAATTCGCATCGGGGCCGACGCGGATCGGAATGCGGGTTCCCCGGCGGGCTGGCCGGCTGGCCGGCTAGCCGCGGAGCGCGCGGAGGGCGTTGAGGATGACGGCGACGTCGATGACCTCCTGGAACAGCGCGCCCCAGACGGGTGGGAGGTAGCCGAAGGCGGCGACGAACATCGCAGCGACAGAGAGACCGAGGCCGTAGCCGACGCTCTGCCGTGCGATGTGGAGTGAGCGACGGCCGATGCTGATCGCGAGGGCGATCCTGTTGGCGTTGTCGACCGTGATCACGACGTCGGCGGTCTCCGAGGAGATCGTCGCTCCCTTGCCTGCCATCGCAATGCCGACGTCGGCGAGCGCGAGCGCGGGAGCGTCGTTGATCCCGTCGCCGACCATGACGACGTTGCGCATCTCCGGTTGGTCGCGAACCGAGCGAACGACGTTGAGCTTGTCCGCGGGTGCCTGCTCGGCGTAGACCTTTTCGATGCCCGCGTTTCGTGCCACCTCCTCGGCAATCTCGACTCTGTCACCCGTCACGAGCGCGACGTGCGTCACGCCGACGTGGTGGAGCTCGTTCGCGAGCGTGTCGGCTCCTGGACGGAGCCGGTCGCCCATCACGATCACAGCTGCGAGCTCACCGTCGATACCGACGAGGATCTTGGCGCGACCCGCGCCGTCGCCCGTGTCGTGCTCCCTCGCGTGGTCGCGGACGCCTGTGTACCCGTTGCTCTCGAGCCAACCGCTCGAGCCGACGGCTATTACTGAGCCCTCGATCGTCCCGATGATGCCGCGGCCGGCATCCTCGGTTGTCCCGGTTGGCAGGGCGAGCACGAGTCCGCGGGCGGCCGCAGCCACGACGAGGCACTCGGCGAGCACGTGAGTCGACATCTGGTCGACGGAGGCCGCGAGTCTAAGGACTTCGTCCGCATCTCGCCGGCCGTAGGTGATGACCTGCTCGAGCTCGGGCTGGCCCACCGTGAGCGTGCCGGTCTTGTCGAGAAGAACGGTTCTCGTGCTCCCGAGTCGTTCGAGCGCACCGGCGCCCTTGACGATGATTCCCGCCCGCGCGGCTCGTGAGAGCCCCGCGACGAACGCGATCGGCGCGGCGAGGATCAGCGGGCACGGCGTTGCGACGACCATGACCGCGAGACCCTGGGTTGGGTCGCCGGATCCGAGCCATGCGAGCCCGGCGATGAGGAGGGAGAATGGGAGGAAATAGGCCGCGTACCGGTCGGCAAGGCGTGTGAACTGGGCACGGTCGACCTCGGCGGCCCGAACGAGCCGGACGATCGCGGCGTACGCGCTCTCCGCCGCGGGGGATGTGACGCGAAGGTCGAAGGCGTCCCCGGCGTTCGCCGTGCCGGAGCGAACATGGCCGTGACTCGCGATCGTGACCGGTAGAGCCTCCCCCGTCAGGGCGGACTCGTCGAGCACTGCTTCGCTGCTCGCCATGGCGCCGTCGGCGGGAACGATTTCACCTGCTCGAACCGAGACGAGATCTCCGACCGCAAGTGCTTCGACCTGGACTTCCTCGAGCGTTTCACCGGCATAGCGATGCGCGGTTCGTGGAGCGCGCTCGACGAGGAGCCGGAGCTCTCGGCGGGCGCGACCGGCGGCCCAGGATTCGAGCGCCGCACCGCCCGACATCATCAGCGCAACGATGGCAGCAGCCAGGAACTCGCCGAGCGCGAGCGCCCAGACGATCGCGACGAGCGCGATTGCGTCGACCCCGACGTCGCCGCCGAGAAGCGAGCGCGTCGTTGAGATCACGAGCGGCACCAGCACGACGACAGCGCCCACCGCCCAGGCGATGTCGGCCCAGCGGTCCTGGCCGCTCAGCCAGAACGCGGCCCCTGCCACGATCGAGCCGAGGGCGATCGCCGGGAGTCCTCGGTCGCGCAACATTGCGACCTGCTCGGGGAGGCTTGACGACCTGTCGATCCGACTACCGCCCTCGGCCAGAATCAGCGCGGGAGCCGGGTGCTGCAGTAGCTCGCGTCGTCATTGCGACATCGTGCCCGAACGACGCCCTTCCCGGGGTCGTGCAGGCGCGAGACGCGGTTTTTTGCGCGGCCGGGGGCGTCCTATCTGACGAGCCGCAGCAGCGTGCCGGCGTCGAGGTCGCCCTGGAGGGGATGGCGCAGGGGCACCTCGGGATGGATGGCGTAGTGGTTGCGCCTCCCGACCCGCGTTCGATCGGCGTAGCCTGCCTCGACGAGGTCGTTGACGATCGCCTGGACGGCGCGCTCGGTGATACCCACGCCCGCAGCGATATCGCGAAGCCGCACGTCGGGATCCCGCGCGATGCACAGGAAGACCTGCGCGTGGTGGGAGAGGAACGTCCATGTGGTCATTGCGGTGCCTCGGCCGGTTCGTCGGGTGTCTGGCCGCGCGTGGTGAAGAACGAGAGGCCGATTGCCCCTGCGAGGACGAGGACGATGACGAGAAGCGAGAGCCACGTCGGGATCTTCCAGACATCCGTGAGGAGCATCTTCGCGCCGACCCAGATGAGAACGATCGCGAGCCCGTGGGTGAGATACGCGAATCGGTCCATCATTCCCGCCAGGAGGAAGTACAGCGACCGCAGGCCGAGGAGGGCGAAGGCGTTGGCCGCGAACACGATGAATGCGTCGTCGGTGATCGCAAAGATCGCGGGGATCGAGTCGATCGCGAAGATGAGATCGGTGGTCGCGAGGACGACGACGACGGCAACGGTGACGGTCGTCCCCGGCCAGATGCGCTTCATGCCGCGCAGCACGATATTCCGCTCCGGGTGAACCTCCTCGCTCGAGTGGCGCGCGAGCTTGATACCGGTGGCAACGAGGAGAAGGCCGAAGAGGTAGATCGTGAAGTGGAATGCGTCGAGGAGCGCTGCTCCCGCGACGATGAAGACGGCCCGCATCACGAGTGCCATGACGATCCCGATCGACAGCAGTCGCCCCTGCTTGCTGGCCGGGACTGCGAATGAGGCGAAGATCAGGGCGAAGACGAAGATGTTGTCGATCGAGAGGCTTCGCTCGATCAGGTAGCCGGCGAGGTACTCCTCGGCCGCGTCTGACCCCTGCCAGGCGCCCATCACGAACGTGAACGAAATCCCGAGCGCGAGCCAGAAGATGCTCCAGACAACGGTGCTGCGGAAGGTGATCCCGCGCCGGCCGAAGAGGAAGAAGTCGACGGCCAGAAACCCGAGAACCGCGGCGACAAGGGCAACCCAGACAAGGATGTCATTGTTCATTATGGATGTATATTACCGGAAATCTAGTTCTGTTGTAGTGAGTTACATCCGCAGCTACATCTGTTGGGGAATGGTTCCCTCGCACATGTCGCACTAGCCTCCGGCGTCATGATCACTCAAGCGATACACAGAGAGCCGGGCCTGACATCGCGGCAGCGTGAAGTCGTTGCGCTGATCGCGGCAGGGTGTTCGAACGACGAGGTGGGAGAGCGGCTGGGCATTTCGCCCAGGACGGCGAAGGCGCATTCGGACACGTTGCGCTCGAAGCTGGGTGTCAGTCGCCGCCGGCAGATTCCCGTCGCGTTTCGGGTACTCACCGGGGAGGATCCGCTCTCGGCAAGCCTCGGCGTGCTCCAGCGCTGACGGCAGGGCGTCCGTGGCTTGCTCCCCCGCCCGCCGCGGGCGCCCACTCTTCCGATGAGCCACTCTGTTGTAGCCTCTTCGGTCAACCAGATGGCCGATACCCCGAATCCTCCGTTCCGCAGGCGCCGTCTCCTCGAGCGGCCGCGGCTGATCCTGGCGCTCGATCGCTCGCGGGCTCGTGTCCGGATGCTCGTGGCCGGTCCCGGGTACGGGAAGACGATCCTGACCGAGCAGTGGGCCGCAGGGGAGCGGCGGGTGGCCTGGGTTCGGTCGCGCCGCCCGTCGGCAGATGTCGCGGTGCTGGCACGGCAGATGGCGGCGGCAGGGGCGGAGATCATCCCCGGCTGCGACCGGAGGCTGTGCGAGCGGCTGAACGCAACGGCCGATCCGACGGCGGATCTCGGGGTTCTCATCGATCTGTTGTCGGAGGACTTCGCTGACTGGCCGGAGGATGCATGGATTGTGGTCGACGACTACCAGTACATCCGCGAGTCGGCCACGGCCGAGGCGTTTGTCGAGGGGATGGTTCAGCAGTCCCCGGTGCAGGTCATGATCTCGACCCGCGATCGCCCGAGCTGGGTCTCGACCCGAAGCATCCTTTATGGCGACGTGCTCGAGATCGGCCAGACGATGCTGGCGATGACCGAGGACGAGGTGGCCGAGATGCTCGCGGGCGTGCGCGACGAGATGACGTCCGGTCTACTCGCGCTTGCAGGCGGATGGCCGGCGGTGATCGCGCTCGCCAGCCTGACGACGTCCGAGTCGCCCCTTCCCGAGGAGCGCCTCGATCTGCCCGAGCACCTGTACGAGTTCTTCGCGGATGAGGTCTACCGCGGTCTCGAGCCGGACGTTCGGGGCGGACTCGGCCTGCTCGCGACGGCTCCGAGCCTCGATCGCGAGCTCGCAGTCGAGTTGCTCGGCGCCGAGCGCGCGGAGCGCGTGTGCGGGGAGGCCCTCACGCTCGGTGTGCTCGAGGAGCGTGGGGGCAAGCTCGAACTGCATCCGCTAGCCGCGGCGTTCCTGGAGCAGCGTGCCCGGAGGGAAGGCAAGGCGGGTGTCGCGCATGCTGTTGCGGGCTGCCTGGGTGTCTACCGAAGACGGCTCGAATGGGATGCGGCATTTGAGCTGGTGTGTCGATACGGGAGCGACGCTGATTCGGACGCTCTCTTCGCGGACGCGCTCGACTCGTTACTGAACGGAGCTCGCCTCGCGACCATTCAGACCTGGATCGATCGCGCTGAGATAAGACGGCTCTCGTCTCCCACCATTGAGGTTGCGAAGGCTGAACTCGCTCTTCGGGGCGGTCGGCACATGAGCGCTCAGGCATTCGCCGAGGGCGCGATTGCGGTTGCCTCGGGTCATTCCTCAGAGGAATACCGCGCGGCGATGGTAGCTGGGAGAGCTGCTCACGCGGGGTCCCGCGAAGAACTTGCGCTTGGGTTCTACCGCTCCGCGGCGGATGCTGCGTGCACCCCGCTTGATGTGAGAGATGCGCTTTGGGGTCAGCTGATGTGCGCTAGCGCACTGGAACTCGCCGAGGCCTACACGCTGCTGGAGCTTCTTGAGTCTGCGGTCGTCCACTCGGATCCGTACGAGCTGGTGAGAATGGCGGACAAGAAGCTCGGAATGGACTTCCGCTTCGGCGCGATCCGACACCTCGGTGAAGCCCGCCGAGTCTCTGAGCTTGTGGGCCATGTCGCAGATCCATTTGTTCGTTGCTCGTTCAGATGCGCGTTCTCGTGCGCGCTCAACCTCAGCTCGCTCTATGAACAGGGTCACGCGGAAGCGGCGCTCCTACTTGAGGATGCGAGCGAGTTTCAGGTTGACCCTGCGCTCCCATACGCCCACCTAATGCTTGCCGCTGGCCTTGCCGGTCTGGGGTGCTACGCAGAGGCTCACTCTGCGCTCGACACAGCCGTTCGGGAATCAAGGAGATGCCACGACGATTTTGGAATCCAGAGCGTCTACGCTAGCCGCGTTCGGTTGTTGGTTCAGGAGGGTCGATCACTAGAAGCCTGCACAATGGAGCCGCCCGAACTTGAAGCCTCTCTCAACGCCATGAGAGGTGAGGTCATGGCATCACGCGGACTAGCCCTTGCCTCGGTGGGGCGTCTTGAAGAGGCCCGAAGGCTAGGCAGCGAGGCCCTTCAAACGACCGGCGGAGTAGAGGCGCGAGTATTGGCGGCTGCAATCGAGGCGGTCTGTGCAGTTCTCGGCCGCACGTCAGGGATGTTGGATGCGATTGAGCTCATGGTCGCAACGGCGTTCGACGCTGGGGCGGTTGATCTCGTAGTGACGGCGTACCGTGGAAACCCGGATCTTCTGGTGGCCCTGCTCTCATCGGCCATTGCGCGCGATCGGACATTGCATATCGTGACCCGAGCTGGGGACGAGGGCCTAGTCAGCGCGCTTGGATCTGAAACGGTGTCGGCTACCGAGCCCGTCAAGACGCTGTCGCGTCGTGAGCGCGAGGTGTACGAACTCGTGTGCGAGGGCTTGTCGAACGGCGAGATCGCAAGGCGTCTCTTCATCAGCGAGGCAACCGTCAAAGTGCACGTACATCATGTGTTCGACAAGGTGGGTGTCCGTTCGCGGACAGCCTTGGCAATGAACGCCGCTCGGGATAGGTGGCGTCAGGCCGCGTTTTCGGCACGCGGCGAAGCTGGGGCCGGCACCTCGGTCAGCCTGCCTTCGGCCACACGTCCGGCGTCCTCCGAGTAGTTTGGCTCGAAATCGGATCGTTTGGCACTCCGATACTCCTCAGTCGCTCCCGCGAGAATTGCCTCGAAGGCTGCGACGGCGGACGTGTCGAATTGGCTTTCAACGGCCTGAGCTATCCTCAGTCGTGCAACTCGACTTGGCATTGCATCCCTGTACGCTCGATTAGATGTCATGGCGTTGTACGCGTCTGCCACCGCGATGATCTTGGAAAGCTGAGGGATCTCATCCTCGTGGAGCTTGTCCGGGTAGCCCTCCCCGTCCACTCGTTCGTGATGATGGCGCACGACAAGTGCTACGTCTGCATAGAGGTCGACCTTATTGAGAATGCTCTCCCCGATCGCCGGATGCTCCTGCATTTGCCGACGCTCTTCCAGCGTGAGAGGGCCGTCCTTCAGTAGGAGGCTCGCTGGCAGTCCGACTTTCCCGATGTCGTGGACGAGGCCGCAGAGATAAGTGCGCTCTTGGACGTCGGCGGAAAGTCCCATCCTCTGCGCGATATCGCGCGCATAGATCGCGACGGCCTTTGAGTGTCCCGCCGTGTACTGGTCGCTCTTCTCAAGGGTCGCCACGAGAGCCTCCGCGAACGACATGTTGGCCCGCTTGAGGTCGAGCGCCAGTTGGCGCTGCTGCTGGTACATGCCGAAGAGGCGTTGGGCGGCCAACGCCGGTATGAAGAAGAGCGGCAGCGTCCATGGGGAGACGTTGGTGTAGGCAAGGGTCAATACAGCGACCGTGGGCGCGTAGAGAGGAACGGAGGTCAGAATCAGTGGGCTGAGCGTTTGGAGCACGCCCACGATGCTTCGACCGCGGATTCGCGCGGTAACAGCAGCGAACAGCATGTCCAGGCCTTCGGCGGTAAGTGCGGCTGCAAGCGCTGCGATCAGCAAGGTGCCGAACGTATCCGACGAGATATCAATAAACTGCTGCGCCACGAGGCCCGCGGCGGCACCGGTAATAAACCGCGAGCTCGCGTAGCTTGCCAATTTGAGGCGCGGGGCTCGGTCCGGGTCAGACTTCGCTAGCAGGTCTGGATCGCCGAGCATCGCGGACGCATTTACAACGGCAGCGGCGAGGGGGCCGAAGAGGATGGCGGCAAAGAGTGTCGGAAGCAGGGCGATCGACATCTGTGTCGTCCGAGTGATCCAGACACCACTTCGCTCAGCAACAGCGTTCACCAAGATCAGCGCAGCGATCGTCCAAGGTGAGCCCCCGAGCGTGTAGCCGTCGATGACCAGCCAGGCGCACACGGCGATTGCAGCGATCGTCAGTCCCATGACGTACCGCTGTGTTCTGCGCTGAGTCTCAGTATTCAACTTGCAATGTCCCTCGATTGAGGTATACGATTCGCCTTGCCGTTAGTCCCCTAGCTAGGAGCTGAGATGCGTAAGTACTTTCGCCGTGTCGCTGCTCATGCACTCATGAGCGGCGCGAAGGACTGGTAGCCGTCAGATCCTGAGTTCAACGCCCCTGGTTGGCATCCCTCTTTCGGGGGGTTCGCCAGGTCGTTGGGGTCAGGGTCAGACGGTCTAACCACAGTGAAGGAGTAGGTGTTACGCAATGAGCCCACGCCGATAGCCCACAGCTACGGCGTGGGCTCTACTGCGAGCCTGAAGCTTCGCAAGTAGATGCCTCACATGTGACTTCACCGTCTCCTCCGAGAGGAAGAGGCGTTGGCCGATCTCGCGGTTGACGAGACCGTCGGCGACGAGCTGCAGGACCTCGAGCTCGCGGGCCGTGGGATCCTGCGCAAGCTCGCGCAGGGCCGGCGGGTTGAACGGGATCACGGCGCCTGTGCGGCTCGTGCTTCTCCGTGCTGCTGCCGCCTCGAAGCGACGGCTGTGGTCGCGGTAGCGGCTCAGGATCTCTTTGCGTTCTGCGGCGTCCATGACCGTTTGTATCGGCGCACCGAGGCTCGTCTTGAGGCCAAAGAAGGCCGAATTCGCAAGAATCACTCACGGTGAGGGATGTTTGGCCCCGGATCTCGCTCCCGGACAACGCCACAGCCAGGTCGACCCCAGAAAAACGGCTAGGCGGCGAGCGAAGCGAGCTCGCGCAGAGCAGCGAGTCGCGAAAGCGCCTGACCCTCGAGCTGGCGAACCCGCTCGCGGGTGAGGTCGAGCTCGTGACCGATCGCCTCGAGCGTCCACGGTTCACCCTCGAAGCCAAAGCGCAGCTCGAGGATCCGTCGCTCTCGCTCCGGCAGCGCGTCGAGCGCCCTGCGCACACCCTGGCGGCGTAGCGACCCCTCCGCCTCCTCGAACGGATCCGCAGCCTCGCGGTCGGCAAAGAGATCGCCCAGCTCGCCTTCGTCGTCGGCACCCACCGTCTGGTTGAGCGAGACGGATGCATGCGCGGCGCCGAGCGCCTCCTCGACATGCTGAATAGGAAGCCCGGTCGCCTCTGCGAGCTCGAGCTTGGTCGCCTCGCGGCCCAGCTCCACCTCGAGCCGGCGAGCCGCACGCGACAGCTTCTGCTGGCGCTCGACGACGTGCACCGGCACTCGAATCGTGCGCGCGTGATTCGCGACGGCGCGCTGCACCGACTGGCGGATCCACCAGGTTGCGTACGTCGAAAACTTGAAGCCGCGACGCCAGTCGAACTTCTCGACGGCGCGATTGAGGCCAAGCGTTCCCTCCTGAATCAGATCCAGGAACGGCACTCCAAGCCCGCGGTAGCCCTTCGCGATCGAGACGACGAGACGAAGGTTCGACTCGATCATCCTGCGCTTCGCGACAGGATCGCCGCGCTCGATGCGCTTCGCGAGCGTCACCTCGTCCGCGGCGGTCAGCAGCTTGTGGCGTCCGACGTCGGCGAGGAAGAGCTGCAGCGAGTCGGCTGCGCCGGAAAGCGGCTCGGCGGCCCACACCGCGGCCTCGGCCTCCTCCTTCTTCCGTTCTGCATCGGCAAGGAGCTTCTTTGCGTCGGCATCGGCCTGCGGTTGGCCAACCTCGAGCCCGATCGTCTCGAGCTCGCGTGTGATCTGCTCCGCTTCCTCGTCGTTCAGCTCATGCTCGAGAACGAACGCCTCGAGCTCGATCGGATCCACCCAGCCGCGCTCCTCCGAGCGCGCGACCAGTCCCTTGATCTGATCGGATTCGAACAGTTCGGTCAGCTGGCTCTGCGTCAAGAGGCTGTTTCAGTCCTTTC
>JAYTJO010000234.1:0-3532 GCA_043730975.1 Thermoleophilia bacterium
CAAGCACTTGGGCCACCAAGCACTTGCCGTTGATCAACAAGAGGTTGACGCCAAGTCGAGGCACTCGTAGCCGTCCGATTGGGTCACCGATCGCGACTCCCTTGCGGAAGTAGGCGGCGTCCCGCGCCATGGCTCGCGATTGCTGGGCGGGTGTCGGCGTGCGAGCTCTCGTGACCGTCGGTCGGAACTCTGCAAAGATCTGCTGATTGACGTCGGCGAGCTTGTGTTGTTGCCAGCGCGTGTAGGTGGACGTGAACGGGTCGTTCCACCTCCACACGCAGAACGTCCAAGCAAGAAGGCCGACGCCCAGGACGATCAAGAGCGTTCCCGTCAAGCGTGCTAGCCGCTCCAGCGGCCGCACCCTCCTGACCGCTTGCTCCGTACTTTCCACCACCCCAGGGTAGTCGATGGCTCGGGGTTCTCCTCGCCCTGACTCCGGGCGACTGCTGTCTCCGTCAACGGCTTTCGGCGTCCTTGCCTCCCGGGTCGATTCCTTACTCTTTCTTCATCTTCCAAGGCGTTTTCTGATGACCGCTCCGCTCTCCGGCTAGCTCGCCGCTTTCGGGTGGTACCTCCCGTGGTTCGAGGTCGGGTGCAGGGCGCCGCGTCACGGCACGGGCATCAGAGTGAACGGCTTGGAGTCGTTTCATCGACCGCCTTTCCGTCCGTTCCCCCCTGGACATGACGTTGCCTCGATTGGGAGACTGTGAGGTCGACGGTCTGGACGCCCGCGCCCCCAGCGTTGCGAGGGCCGACAGCGCGACCGGGACGACGAACACCCACCACGGCGGAGCCGTGCCCGACATCGCAGCCGCCAGAAAGCCCGTGCACGCCGCTGCACAGCTCACCCAAACGAATTCCAACCATCGCGGTCTCATGTCACGAGACTTTACGCTAACCATATGCCCGCAAAACGGGGCCAAAGATCAGTGTGCTTTCTTCTTGCCTTGAGCCTTCGCGGGCGCATTGGCGACGCTGCGCTCCTCAGTTGTTTCCTGACCCCTCTCTGCCTTGCGCTCGGCGCGTTGGCTTCGCGCGGCATCCCGTCGAGCTTGCGCTTTGGCGTCGGCCGCTTCCTGGAGGACCACCGCTTCGGCTGCGCTGCGCTCTTCGGCTGCGCGGCGCTCCTCTTTGGCGAGGAGCTTCTCGTTGAGGCGCAGCGCCTCGTTGATGCGCCGCGCCTCGCCCGCCCGCCGTTGCTCCTCCGCATCCCGTCGAACCCGCGTCGCCGCCTCGTCCGTTTCTCGCCCTGCGCGCGCGCTGGCTACGCGGCGCTCTTCTTCGGCACGCTGCTCCGCGAAGACGCGCCGCGCCTCGTCCGCCCGCCGTTGCTCCTCGGCGCGGGCGGCGGCGCGCTCACGCTCACGGAGCTCGACACGGCGGAGCTTCCCGCTCGCGGTCTTCGGTAGTTCGGGAACGAACTCGATCTCGCTCGGGCACATGTGTGGCGCCGCGACAGCTTTTACGTGATCCTGCAGTTCTCTCGCTAGCTCGTCGGACGGCTCGAACTCTGCCTCGAGCACGACGAAGGCCTTGACGATTTCGCCATGGTCGGCATCTGGCTTGCCGACGGCCGCGCTCTCGGAAACCGCCGGGTGCTCGAGTAGGACGTTCTCGACCTCGAGCGGGCCGATGCGAGTCGCGGCGCTGATGATGACATCGTCGGCCCGTCCCGTGAACCACAAATAGCCGTCCTCGTCGCGGGTCGCCCGGTCGCCCGTCACGTACCACCGCCCACGGAAGACGCCGCTCGTCTCCTCGGGCTCATCGAGGTAGCCGAGGAACAACGAGGGTGGTCTGCCGTAAAGGGCGATGTCGCCCTCGATGCCGACGGGTTGCTCGTTGCCCTCTTCGTCGATCACGCACACGTTGTGGCCGGGCATTGGCAGGCCCATCGAGCCGGGTTTGATCTCCGTGTTCCGGAGGTTCCCGGCGATAACGGTGTTCTCGGTCTGGCCATAGCCATCGTGGATGGTGAGGTCGAAGGTGTTGCGGAACGCTTCGATCACATCGGGATCGAGCGGCTCGCCCGTCGAAACGGCGTGACGGAGTCGGCGAAGATCAAACCGTGCGAGCGATGGCACCTTTGCCATCAGCCGATACTCGGTCGGCGTCTGGCAGAGCACCGTCACCCCGAGTTTCTGGATGAGTGCCAGGCGTCGCTCCGCGTCGAAGTCGCCTTCGTCGATAACGATCTCGGCCCCACACGACCACGGACCGAGGAGGACGTTCCAGATCGACTTCGCCGAGCCGGTAACAGCTGTGCACCACACGAGGTCGTCGCGACGCGCGTTCAGCCAGTGTCGGGCCTGGAGGTGATTTGCCCATGTGTATTCGTGGGTATGAACGGCCCCTTTCGGCTCTCCCGACGTTCCCGAGGTGTAGAGGACGAAGGCGCTGTCGCCGGACGTCGTATCGTGAGTCGGCTGTATCGCCGAAAGGGTGCTCAGTTCGGCCGAGACGTCCTCGACCGCCAGTACGTCGACTGGCATTTCGATCTCGGCGAATACGGGGGCGCGTTCGCGGTCGGTCACGACGAGCTGTGCTTCGGAATGCTCACCGCGGAAGGCCAGCTCGCGTGCTCGCAGCGTCTCGGGGCAGGGCACCACCACGAGACCCGCTTTGAGCGCTCCGAGGAGAACCGCATGCCAGGCCGGAGTCTCACCGGTGAACACGAGCAACCGGTCGCCCGGAACGAGGCCGCGACCACGAAGAAGTGCCGCCCAGCGGTTCGCGCCGGCTGCGATTTCCCCGAAGGTGTGTCGATCGATGATTCCTTCAGCATCGACGAACGTCAGCGCTTGCCGGCGGGGGTCGGCCTCGGCACGGGCCTCGACGACGTCCCGCGTGAAGTTGAACTGTGCCGGAACGTGCCCGACATCATCGTCCGTCGCCTCCCCTCCGAACACTTTCAGGGTCCGTTCCATTGTTCTCCGTCGTCCTCTCTCTCACACGACCGAACACGTGGACTGCCGCGACGGCCCGAGATCCACAGGGCTCCGACGCGCACCCCCGGGAGGACGGCGACATGGTCGAACCAGGCGTCGTTCACATCCATTGGCTCCAGTATCTCATTGTCCATGCTTTCCCCGGGTGGGACTCCCGTTGGGGACTCCCGTGGGGGTGTCTCGCAGGAGCTTTCGGCCTGCAGGGTTTGCAAGCGAGCAGGAAAGCGATACGGTTCATACGTGGCCCACGAGCAACACCCGATCACCTCCCCGTTCGAGTCCGGCGCCGGCAACGGCATGCTGCGTCCCGAGGATGTGACGAGCCACGACCTGCCCGTAGCGATGCGCGGCTACGACAAAGAGCAGGTCGACGGGTTCCTGCATCGGGTATCCGAGGCGTACCTGCTGACGTGGCGGCAGGCTCTTGCATTGCGGGAGCGGGTGAACACGCTGGAGGAGGAGCTGTTCGCGGCAAGGTTTGAGGCACAGGGTGAAGCGGAGGCAGGCTCGAAGGCGGTGGCGGAGCTGACCCAGCGTTGCTCGACGGCCGAGGATCAGCTGACGCAGACGCGGGATCAGCTGAC
>JAYTJO010000235.1:0-2247 GCA_043730975.1 Thermoleophilia bacterium
AACACACGTGACAACCTCGTCGGCCGCGATACGGCGAACGAGCCGCTCTCTGATGTCGGGTCTCTGCGGCTTCTTCGCCCACGCCCAGATGGACGTGTCGGCAAGGTAGCGCACCAATCAGCCTTCCATGCGCGCGTGTCTGAGCGCGGTCAACTCTCCCGGATCGAGGATGTCGAATGCGCCCTGGTCGATCAACTCCGCGGCCCGGGCGAGCGCCGCCTGACGATTGACGGTTCGCAGCGCGGTATTGATCGTGTCCCGCGTTGTCCGGGTGCCGAGTATTTCCTTGGCTCGCTCGAGTTCCCCGACGTCGAGATCGATGCTCGTCCTCTTGATCGTGCGATCGGTGATTGCTCCCATTGGAAGAGTATAGCACTTCCTCCGTACATTGTATGCTATCTACAGTTAATTCATACGTATAAATTGATCAGACTTGCACGTATAACGAACATATACCCCCACATACCTCGGTGCTCTCCTGAGCACACGCAACGCTCGACCCGTGACCTGGGCTCTCCCGACGATCGCGCTCGCGTTACTCGGCTTCGCCGCCGTCTCCGGTCGGCTCGAGGGGACGCCGATCACGGCAGCGATGGTGTTCACCGGAGTCGGACTGCTCGTCGGTGCCGACACGCTCGGGCTCGTCGACCCCTCAGTTTCGGGCGAGGCAGTAAAGCTCCTCGCGGAGGCGACGCTCGCGCTCGTCCTCTTCGGAGACGCGTCACGGATCGATCTCCACGCGTTGCGGGAAGAGGTGTCGATCCCCGCCCGCCTGCTCGGGCTCGGCCTGCCCCTGACGCTGCTCGTCGGGTTCGGGGTCGGCCTCGTTCTCTTCGGAGCGCTCTCGTGGCCCGAGGCTCTTCTGCTCGCGGTCATCCTCGCTCCCACCGACGCGGCGCTTGGCCAGGCCGTCGTCACGCTGCCCCGCCTGCCGTCGCGTGTGCGCCAGGGATTGAACGTCGAGAGCGGTCTCAACGACGGGATCTGCGTTCCCCTGTTCTTCATCGTTCTCGCGGTTGCGCAGGCGCAGGCCGGCGACGTCAGCGACGTGGCGGCATTCCGCCTCGTGGCAGAGGAGATCGGCTTCGGCATCCTCGGCGGAGTCGTCGCGGGAGCTCTGGCCGCGGCCGTCGTCGTGCTCGCGGGCGGACGACGCCTCATCGACGGCACGTGGCTCCAGGTCGTACCCCTCGCGGCTGCCGTGCTCGCATACAGCCTCGCCGCCGGAATGGGTGGATCGGGGTTCATCGCCGCATTCGTGGGAGGCATGGTCTTCGGCGGTATCCGCCGGCGCCACGGAGGCGAGGTCGGCTACCTGATCGAGGAGCTCGGCGGCGTTCTCAGCGCGACCACGTTCATCGTCTTCGGAGCCGTGATGCTCGGCCCGGCCTTCGGCGCCGTGTCGTGGACGATCGCGCTCTACGCCATCCTCAGCCTCACGGTCGCCCGGATGCTGCCCGTTGCCGTGGCCATGCTCGGCGCGGGCGCCCGCCGGCCCACGGTCGGTTTCCTCGGCTGGTTCGGGCCGCGTGGCCTTGCATCGATCGTCTTCGCCGTGATCCTGATCGAGGAGGGTGGCTTGCCGCACCAGGGCCTGATCGTGACGACGGTCGTGATCACGATCGGTTTCTCGATCGTGGCCCACGGTCTCACGGCGGCTCCTCTGGCGAACCGGTATGCCGCGTGGTTCGAGTCGCACCCGAAGGACAGCCTGCCGACCCTCGAGAGCCGCAGCGCGACGCACGTGCGCTGGCGTACGCCCGTCACTGGGGCGCGATCTGACGAGTCGGGCTAGCGGTTCCGCGCGTCCGCGGGCCATGGCCCGGCCGGTGCGGGTACCCTTTCCCGGCCGAGGAGAGGTGGCAGAGCGGTCGAATGCGGCGGTCTCGAAAACCGTTACGCGTCGTTAGGCGTGTCGAGGGTTCAATTGCCTCCCTCTCCGCTGAGCAAGCCGAAACCCGCCTGTAACGGCGGGTTTCGTCGTTCCGGCGCCGGTGCTTCATCACCGCTGCAGACCGCCTGAGACCGCTCTAGGTGTAGTTCCTAGCCACGTTGTTCATCCGGGTCTCCTTGGAGGCTGGTGTTGTCACAGCTGGCTCGACTACTACAATCACCGACGACCACACGGCAGCCTCAGCCACCAAACACCCCTGACGCGACTACACGCGATCAGGAACAACTTTCCTGGGTCTTACACCTACGGGCGGCCGAGAAGGCCGAACGTCAGACGTCGCAAGCGCGCCTGGC
>JAYTJO010000236.1:0-2920 GCA_043730975.1 Thermoleophilia bacterium
GAACTTGGCTGAGCAGTCACCGATCTCATCGAGCGCGTTGGCCCCCGCATCATCCCTGGCCAGGCAGTCGCTTCGGTCGGAAGCCAACTTACGGTGAAGGGCATTCGAGAGACACACGCAACCAGACCCGCAACGCTATGAATCACCGCAAGACGTCTTGCATCTCATCCGCCCATCAGGGCATTGCTCGTTTCGACTGGGGTGAGACCGGGCCGCCCTCATGACGTGGGAGAAGCCGTTTTGAGACGTTGCGCCGCAAGTGGGGAACGATCCCGCTCTCAGACGGGCGCGCCGACAGCGCCGTCCTGTTGCGACTGTCCGACCTCGAGCTGCTCGAGCTATGGAGACGCAATCGCGACATGGACGGAACGCTCGGCGCGCGTGGCTGGTACCGGCTGCTGTACGCCGACACGGTTCCCGGCAAACGGATCCTGGATGTCGGTTGCGGTTTTGGCTTCGACAGCCTCACGTTCGCCGAGGTCGGCGCCCATGTCACTATCGCGGACATCGTCCCCGAGAATGTTCGTCTGGTCGAGCGTGTCGCTGGTCTGCTCGGCGTCGAGGTGGAGACGCACCATATCGAGTCGGTTGCGTCGCTCACCGCGCTGCGGACCGACTTCGACGTTGTGATGGCGATTGGGTCGCTGCACAACGCACCGGCCGAGGTGATGCGCCCCGAGTATCAAGAGCTCGCAGGCCATTTGCGAGTCGGCGGCCGCTGGTGGCAGTTGGCCTACCCCTACGTCCGTTGGGTCCGCGAAGGCTCTTTGCCGTTTGACGAATGGGCGCCGAAGGTCGACGGGCCGGGGGCGCCGTGGGAGGAATGGTTGGACGTCGACGGGCTGCTCGACCTACTCGGACCGGCCCAGTTCGCGCTGGTGTTCTACAGCGAGTGGCATGACAGCGACTTCAACTGGTTCGACCTCGTGCGCGTCGGCTAGCCCAAGGGCGCTGGACTCGCTAACAGCGACCTGTCACGCTAGCCGCCTTCGAATACAGCGAGATTTCGCGTTCCGATCAAGGTTGCGAAGAGGCTTCACCCGGTCGAGTTAGGCTACCGACGTGGACATGGCCCGGATCCGGCGTGCTCTGCGCTTCGACCCCCACACAAAGGATCCTGCCGCGCACGAGCCCGTGCGCGTCGACGCCGCGAAGCCGTTGATGGCGCGTAGGAACGTGGCCGCAGAGTCCCGGCCTGACGGCGGCGGCGTCGAGTGCTTCGAGACACCGGAGGCGGAGGCGATCAATAAGGCGCGGCTCGACCATCTCGCAGGCCTCGGTCTCCCGGTCGACGGACGGAGTACCCTGGAGGTCGGAGCCGGCGTCGGCCACTTGAGCCGCTTCTTCCTCGAGCGCGGTTGCCGGCTCGTCACGACCGAGGCGCGGCCGGAGAACGTCGCCGAATTGCAGCGACGCTACCCCGACGTGAGGAGCGAGGTCGCCGACGTCGAGGACAGCCTCGCGGGGCTCGGTCGCTTCGAAGTTGTCTTCTGCTACGGGCTCCTCTACCACCTCGAGAGCCCTGTGCGGGCGCTCCGCAACATGGCCGAGGTCTGCGATGAACTGCTCCTGATCGAGACGGTGGTCTGCGACTCGCCGCTACCAGTTGCACGCCTCGACGACGAGACGCTCACGGTGAGTCAGGCGCTGCGCGGCTTGGCGCACCGTCCGAGCTCGAGCTATCTCGCGCTAGCCCTCAATCGGATCGGGTTCGAGTACATCTACGAGGCGGCCGAGCGGCCCGAGTATCCCGACTACATCTGGACGCCCGCCGGCGACGGCGCCTTCTCGCGGGACGGAAACCTGTTGCGCAGCGTATTCGTCGCCTCTCGCCATGCGATCGTCTCAGCCGGCCTTGTGCCGCTGACGTAGCCACACGCGAGCGGTTGTCGTGCCGACGCCGGCTGCTAGCCTTCACGCGTGCACCGCGGGGAGGAGTTGTCCCCCAGGTCGACCAGACTCGCTTGGAGACCAGCCCGATGAACAAGACCCCTGCTACGAAGTCCGTCGAAGACGTGCGCCGATACTGGGATGCTCGCCCCTGCAACATTCGTCACTCGCAGAAGCCGGTCGGCTCCAAGGAGTACTTCGACGAGGTGGAGGCGCGTAAGTACAAGGTCGAGCCGCACATTCCGGGCTTCGCCGAGTTCGATCGCTGGGCAGGGAAGCGTGTGCTGGAGGTCGGCTGCGGGATCGGCACCGACTCGATCAACTTCGCGCGCGCGGGTGCGCAATTGACGGCCGTCGATCTCTCGTCCGAATCCATCAACATCGCCCGGCAGCGCGCCGAGGTGATGGGCGTTGCCGACCGGATCGATTTCGTGCAGGCGGACGCCGAGGAGCTGACGTCGGCAGTCAGTGGCGAATACGACCTCGTGTACTCGTTCGGAGTCGTGCACCACACACCACATCCGGATCGCGCGCTGGACCAGATCCGCACGCTCATCGCGCCGCACGGCACGCTCAAATTGATGGTCTATCACCGCCGTTCGTGGAAGGTCTTCTGGATCGTCGTGACGCAAGGGCACGGCCGTTTCTGGAAGACGGGCGATCTCGTCGCGACTCACGCCGAGGCGCAGACCGGCTGTCCCGTTGCCTTCAACTACACGCGCCGACAGGGGCGTGAGTTCGTCGAACGTGCCGGCTTCAAGGTCACGGATGTTCGCGCCGACCACGTCTTCCCCTACCGGATCCCCGACTACGTCGAGCATCGGTATGTGAAGCAGTGGTACTTCCGCTGGATGCCGGAGCGGCTGTTCCGCGGCTTCGAGCGTGCGTTCGGCTGGCACCTCCTCATCACCGCGGAACCGGCGTAGGTCGCCATGAGGATCGCAGTAGTCGGTCTCGGCAAACTCGGCGCGCCGCTTGCCGCAGTCATGGCGAGCAAAGGCCACGACGTGCTCGGCATCGACGTCAACCC
>JAYTJO010000237.1:0-5016 GCA_043730975.1 Thermoleophilia bacterium
GCGATCATCGTGCACAGCTTCTTCTACAACGCGCTCTTCGAGGACCCGATGACCTGGGCAATGCTCGGACTCGTCGGCCTCGCCGTCAGCGTGCCACGAAAGGGAGGGAAGACGTGATCGAGGGCTGCAAACGCGCGCTCGTCCTTGCTCCGCACACCGATGACGGCGAGTTCGGTTGCGGTGGCACCACGGCCCGGCTCGTCGAGGCGGGCTGCGAGGTACGCTACGTCGCGTTCTCGATCGCGACCCGTTCGCTTCCCCCGGGTTTCCCGGCAGACACGCTGGCGCGCGAGGTGCGCGAGGCGACGGCCGAGCTCGGGATTCCCGAGTCGCATCTGACCGTGCACGACTTCGACGTGCGCACGTTCCCCGAGCGACGGCAGGACATCCTCGAGCTGCTCGTTGCGCTCTGGGACGAGTGGAAACCCGACATCGTCTTCCAGCCGTCGCATCACGACGTACACCAGGATCACCAGACGATCGCGCAGGAGGGGTTGCGTGCTTTCAAGCGCACGACGATTCTCGGCTACGAGATCCCGTGGAACAACTTCGACTTCTCCTACGGCGCCTACGTGGGTCTCGAGCAGCGCCACGTGGAGCGCAAGATCGCCGCGGTCGAGAGATACGCGTCACAGCAGCATCGCCGCTATGCGAACGCCGAGTACATCTGGAATCTCGCGAAGGTGCACGGCACGAACGTGAACAGGGAGCTGGCAGAGGTCTTCCAGGTCTACCGCATCGTCGCATAGGGGAGGAGTGGGGTGAGGCTTCAGCCTCACCCGCAGATCAGCCAAAAACAGACGCTAGCCTCGAACGCTGTGACGGACGGGTGAGGCTAAAGCCTCACCCGGAACCCTACGACCGATCACCCAGCGCCGCCTCGATCCGTGCGAGGCGCTCGTCGATCTGCCGCACCTGCTCCGCTGTCGCCGGGACGTCGCCCCCGGCCTGTTCGTCGCGACGGGACCGGGCAATGAAGGCACCGGTGATCGAGGCGGTGATAACGGTCACGAACCCGATTCCGAGCAGCATCACGACACCCGCCATGATCTGACCAGGCCTCGTCGTCGGGACGTGATCGCCGTAGCCGACCGTCGTCACCGTCTGCACAGCCCACCAGAGCCCGGAGCCGAGCGTCGGAAAGCCATCGCGGTCGGCGATGGTCATCAACCAGCCGGCGAAGAGCGTAATCGTCGTCGTCACGGCGGCGATCACGACCGCTGCTTTGCGCGGATTCTCGGCGTGGGCGATCAGCCGGTCGAGTCGGCGCTCGAGGCGAGTCTCATCTGCCATCCTGGGTCGAGTTCGCAACGGCCGCCGCCAGTCCTGCCGAGCCGAAGTTGCCTGATGTTCGAGAATGCGCTAGCGTCACGCTCATGTGCTGTCTCGCCCTCTCCGCCGGCTTCATCGGCCCCCGCTTCGCGCTATTGATGTGGTGGATCTTCGGCGACAAGGTCGACGCCGCGTTCTCGAGCGTCTTCTGGCCGCTTATCGGGTTCCTGATCTTGCCCTGGACGACGATCGCCTACGTCCTCGCCTGGGGTCCGCTCTACGGCGTCTCCGGTCTCGGGTGGCTGCTTGTGGCACTCGGCGTCTTCGCAGACCTCGCGACGTACTCGTCGAAGGCCGCGCAGCAGCGTTACGCCTCGGCCGCCTGAGAGGAATCGCCCCGGGCCGAGAGCGTTCCGAGCTGTTGCAGCGTCCGGAGGGCCTCTCAGGCTCAGCGCCTGACGCAGCGGAAGCCGATGTGGCTCATGCCGGTGTCGATCATCTGCGGACGGCGCGCGGCGGGCCGGTAGCGCATGCAGTAGCTGTCGGCGCAGAGGAACGAGCCGCCCTTGATCACCCTCCGTGGAATCCGGAACTGGGGCTGGGCCGGGTCGAGGCTCTCCTGCTCGCTCCCGCCGCGCGGATTCGCAGGCACGCAGCACGGCTTGGTGGCATCGTCGGCGTGCTGCGACGTGTACCAGTCACTCGTCCACTCCCAGACGTTGCCGGCCATGTCGAACAGGCCGTAGGCGTTCGCCGCGTAGGAGCCGACCGGGGTCGTCGATCCGTAGCCCGTGTCGGCACGCCAGGGGAACTCGCCGTGCCAGTAGTTCGCGAGACGCTCGCCCGGCGTCTCGGGCTCGTCGCCCCACACGAACGTCGCTCCTTCGATCCCCCCGCGTGCTGCGAGCTCCCATTCGGCCTCGGTCGGAAGGGAAAGGTCGGCCCACGCTGCGTAGGCATCTGCGTCCTCGTAGGCCACGTGGACGACCGGGTGTTCGTCGCGTCCCTCGACCGTCGACCGAGGCCCCAGCGGATGACGCCACGACGCACCCGGCGTCCACGTCCACCACTGGTTCAGGTGGCGGAGATCCACCGGCCCCGGCGTCATCGTGAAGACGAGCGAGCCCGGCTGGAGGTTCTCGGCCGGGGCGCCCGGGAACTCCGCCGGGTCGAGCGGCCGCTCGGCCACCGTGACGTAGCCGGTTGCCTCGACGAAGGCGGCGAACCGCGCGTTCGTGACGGCGAAGCGGTCGATCGCGAAGGCGTCGACCCGCACGCGGTGCACCGGGGCCTCCTCCGGGTAGTGCTCGTCCGACCCCATCCGGAACTCGCCCCCGGGAATAGTCACCGTCCCACCGAGGTGACTCACCTGCTGCGTCTCCCCCGGGTCGTGAGAACCGTTCCGGGAGAGACGCAACGCATAGCGCTCAGTGGCCCGCCGAGATCGCCGCTTCGATCCGTGACTTCACCTGGTCGACCGTGAAGCTCGCCGGCTTCATCCGTGGCGGGTACTCGAGGAACGTGCTCAGGAAGCCTCCGACGACGTCGGCCATCGGGTAGAGCATGAACGCCCGGTCGATCATCCAGTCCCAGTAGGTGTTGGAGGTTATGTCCGCACGCTCGAACGGATCGGTGCGGAGATTGAAGATCTTGGGGATGCGCAGCGCGACGAACGGCTCGGCCCACACCTGGAGGGTGCCGACACACCGCTGCTCCATGAACACCATCTTCCAGTTGTCGTAGCGCAGCGCGACGAGGTCGCCGTCGTCGGAGAAGTAGAAGAACTCCTGGCGTGGGCTCTTCTCGACCTCCCCGGTGAGGCACGGCACGAGGTCGTAGCCGTCGAGATGCACACGGAACGTCTTGTCGCCCACCTCGTACCCCTCGAGCAGCTTCTCCTTCACGTCCGGATCACCCGCGGCCGAGACGAGGGTCGGGAGCCAGTCGAGATGGCTGACGATCTCGTTGGAGACGGTGCCTGCCGGGATCTTGCCGGGCCAGCGGACGATCGCCGGCACCCGGAACGCGCCTTCCCAGTTCGTGTTCTTCTCGCTGCGGAAGGGTGTCGTGGCCGCATCGGGCCACGAGTTCGCGTGCGGCCCGTTGTCCGTCGAGTACATGACGATCGTGTTGTCGGCGATCCCGAGCTCGTCGAGGTGGTCGAGTACCTTCCCGACGCACTTGTCGTGGTCGATCATCGTGTCGTGGTAGGGGGACTGCCACCGCCCCGCCTGCCCGAGGCTCCGCTTCTTCGTGTGCGTACGGAAGTGCATGTGCGTGGTGTTGATCCAGATGAAGAACGGCTTCCGGGAGTTGTGCTTCCGTTTGATGAAGTCGAGCGCCCCGTCGATGATCTCGTCGTCGATCGTCTCCATCCGCTTCTTCGTCAGCGGGCCGGTGTCCTCGATCGTGTGCTTGCCGCTCTTCGTGACACGGCACTTGAGCACGCCGCGCGGGCCGTAGCGCTCGCGGAAGTTCGGGAAGTCGGAGGGCTTCGGGTAGTCCGGGGTCTCCGGCTCCTCCTCGGCGTTCAGGTGGTAGAGGTTGCCGAAGAACTCGTCGAACCCGTGGTTCGTCGGCAGGTGCTCGTCGCGGTCACCGAAGTGGTTCTTGCCGAACTGCCCCGTCGCGTAGCCGAGCGGCTTGAGGAGCTCCGGGATGGTGGGATCCTCGCCGGAGATGCCGATCGGCGAGTGCGGCATTCCGACCTTGCTCAACCCGGTGCGGTAGACGCTTTGACCGGTGATGAAGGCGGCCCTTCCGGCAGTGCAGCTCTGCTCCCCGTACGCGTCGGTGAAGCGGACGCCCTCGTCTGCGAGCCGGTCGATGTTCGGGGTGCGATACCCCATGATCCCGTCGCTGTAACAGCTCAGGTTGGAGATGCCGATGTCGTCGCCCCAGAAGACGACGATGTTCGGCCTATCTGCCTCCGCCACGTTCCTGCTCCTTCCGCTCGCCTACAGGTGCGAGCGAGCCGTCGCATGCGCTCCAGTGAGCCTGATGACGGTGTGCTCGACAGATCGAGTGCTCGTTCCGTGCCTCTCTGGTACCGAGTCGAACGTAACAGATCCGCGAAGTGTCTTCTGCCAGGTTTGTTCCCAGTTGGTCATCGGGCTGTTCCGGGGAGGTGACCGCCCTCGGCCCGACCCGAGGCGTGCTCTGTTGCGGGATGACAGCGACCCGGGTCGTGTGTATTCTCGCAGCATGATTCACCTGCTGGTTCGGACGTTGATCATGCTGCTGGCTAACGCGGTCGGTCTCATCGTCGCGTCGCTCGTGCTCAGCGGGTTCGATATCGACGTGACGGCGTTCATCATCGCCGTCGTGATCTTCACCGTCGTGCTTGCGCTGATGCTGCCGTTCCTCGCCAGCATGCTGCGTCGTGGGGGATCGTCGGCACTCGGCGGCGTCGCGCTGATCGCGACGCTCGTCTCGCTGATCATCACGAGCCTCATCTCCGATGGCTTCTCGATCGACGGGATCGGCACCTGGATCGCTGCCGCGGTGATCGTCTGGG
The DNA here is from genome assembly GCA_043730975.1 of Thermoleophilia bacterium. Lineage (GTDB taxonomy): Bacteria > Actinomycetota > Thermoleophilia > Gaiellales > Gaiellaceae > Gaiella. The sequence goes on from JAYTJO010000237.1 coordinate 4,790, forward strand.
CGGCTGCGCTCCTCGCCGCGTTCATCCTGCCGTACCTCGGTCTCAAGAAGTACCTCGAGAACAACTGAGGTCGACCGCTGCCCGCATCTCGCCCCGCGGGCTAGGGCGCTGCGTCACCCGGTAGCCGCGAGAGGACGACCGCGTCGAGTCGCTCACCGTCGACCTCCGAGTAGGAGCGCAATACGCCTTCACGTTGAAAGCCTGCGCTCTCGGCGAGCCGCAGTGCC
>JAYTJO010000238.1:0-3569 GCA_043730975.1 Thermoleophilia bacterium
TCCGCAAGAGCGTCTGGATCGTCGGCGGGGACGGCTGGGCATACGACATCGGCTTTGGCGGACTCGACCACGTCCTCGCCTCGGGACGCAACGTCAACGTTCTCGTACTCGATACCGAGGTCTACTCGAACACCGGTGGTCAGGCGTCGAAGTCCACGCCACGAGGAGCCGTCGCCAAGTTCGCCGCCGGCGGAAAGCAAAGTGGGAAGAAGGATCTCGGTCTCCTTGCGACCTCCTACGGCAACGTGTACGTCGCTCACATCGCGCTCGGTGCCGACAATCCGCAGACGGTCAAGGCTCTCGCTGAGGCCGATGCGTGGAGCGGCCCGTCGCTCGTGATCGCATATAGCCATTGCATCGCGCACGGCATCGAGATGGGGAAGGGCATGCGTCAACAGAAGCTCGCTGTCGACACGGGCTACTGGCCGCTGTGGCGTTACGATCCGCGGCGAGCGGGCCCGGGAGAGCATCCGTTCCAGCTCGATTCCCGACGCGCGAAACTGCCGTTGACGGAGTTCACTGCGAATGAGGCGCGCTTCTCGATGCTGCGCCGCTCGAGGCCGCAGGAGGCAGAACGCCTCGGAGCGCTGGCGCAACACGATGTCGACGAGCGCCGGCTCGTCTACGAGCAGCTCGCCGAGATCGAGCACGAACCCGACGACCCACCTACGAAGGAGAGCGACGATGAAGCCTGATCTGCGCAGCACCTACCTCGGGCTCGAGCTCAGGAGCCCGCTCGTCGCCTCCGCGTCGCCCTTGACCGGCAACCTCGACTCCCTGCGGGCGCTCGAGGAGGCGGGTGCGGCGGCGGTCGTGCTGCCGTCGCTGTTCGAGGAGCAGATCGACCACGACGAGACGATGGTCGATCTCGTGCTCGAACGTGGAGCGCAAAGCTACGGCGAAGCGCTCACGTACTTCCCGGAGATGGACGACTACAACACGGGGCCCGATTCCTACGTCCAGCACGTCGCCGCCGCAAAGGAGGCGCTCTCGATCCCCGTGATCGCCTCGATCAACGGCGTCACCCCCGGGGGTTGGGTTCGGTATGCCGAGCTCCTGCAAATGGCGGGCGCCGACGCGATCGAGCTCAACGTCTACGCCGTTGAGACCGATCCGTACGCCTCCGCGGCGAGCGTCGAGGATCGAACGCTTCGGCTCGTCAGTCGCGTCCACGGTGCACTCACCGTGCCACTGGCCGTCAAGGTTGGCCCGTACTACTCGGCGTTCGCGAACACCGCCGCACGCCTCGCCGATGCGGGCGCCGCCGGCCTCGTTCTCTTCAATCGATTCCTGCAGCCGGACATCGATCTCGAGGCGATGACCGTGAAGCCCGAGCTCCATCTCTCGAGCAACGAGGAGATGCAACTGCCGCTGCGCTGGATCGCGATTCTCCGCGGCCGGACACCTGCCAGCCTCGCCGCCACGAGTGGCGTCCAACGGAGCGAAGACGTGGTGAAGCTCCTCCTCGCGGGCGCGGACGCGGTCATGATCGCATCCGCGCTCTTGCGCCACGGCCCGAAGCTCCTGACCGAGCTGACGGAGGGTCTCTCGGACTGGATGACAGAACATGACTACAACTCGGTAGAGCAGCTGAAGGGGAGCATGAGCCAGGAGACATGCGGTAACCCGCGGGCATTCGAGCGGTCGCAGTACGTCCGCGCGCTCGTCGACTACCAGACGGGCCGCACAGCGAAGTAGTCGGCCCCGGCGGTTAGAATGTCAGTGTGACCAGCTACACCCAGACGGTCAGCCGCCGGTTGCCGCGTGGCTGGCTCCACTTCCTGGCGCAGATCGGGTTCTGGCTCGGGTTCTACGTCGTCTACCAGCTGGCGCGCGGGTTCGCCGACCGCGACGTCGGCGCCGCGTTCTGGAACGGCATCCACGTGATCCGGATCGAGAGCTGGTCGGGGACGCTCTTCGAGCCCGCACTGCAGCGTCTCGTCGATTCGTCATCGATCCTGATCACTGCGACGACCTACACCTACTGGCTCTCGCAGTTCGCCGTCGTCGGCCTCACGCTCATCTGGGTGTACTTCAAGCATCACGAGGAGTTCGCCGGATTCCGGAACTGGCTGATCGGTGCGAATCTCGTCGGCCTCGTCTTTTACGTTCTCGTTCCGACAGCGCCACCGCGGCTGTTCCCCGAGTGGGGCTTCGTCGACACGCTGGCGCAGCACTCGAGCCTCAACCACGAGTCCGGACTCGTCGCTCTCACGGCGAACCCCTATGCCGCGATGCCGAGCCTTCATTCGATGGATGCCTTCATCGTCGGGGTCGTCATGTTCGGCGTGTGCCGTAACCTCGTGGTGCGTGTGCTCTGGCTGCTTTGGCCCGCCTGGGTCTGGTTCTCGGTCATGGCTACCGGCAACCACTACTGGCTCGACGTCTTCGCGGGCGTCGCGCTCGCCGTTGCGACCGGTCTCGTGCTGTTTCGGCGCGCGTGGTTCTCGCGCTGGAAGCCGGCAACGACTTCGTGACCAAGGGAAACGACGACGGTCCTCGCGTCAGCGAGCTCGACCGGGTCAAGCAGGAGTACACCCAGGCCGCACGGCAGATTTTGCAGCGGTCGATGAAGGGTGTGGCAAAGACGAAACTGACGCCCGACATGCTGACGATGGTCGGCGTCTCGCTCTGCCTCGCAGGCGCAGTCCTCGTCGGCTTCGAGGAGCGCAATCCGAAGCTCTACTTCTGGGTCGGCGGGATCCTGTTCATCGTCGGGTCGGTGGCGGACATTCTCGACGGAGCCCTTGCCCGAGCAGCGAGCAAGGGGACGGTGTTCGGCGCCTTCCTCGACTCGACCTTCGACCGCCTCGGCGAAGCGGCGATGCTCGCGGCGATCGGCCTCGTGTTCGCGCGTGAGGGCAACGACATCGCCCTCGTCGCAGCGTTCGCCGCCGTGATCGGGTCGTTCCTCGTCTCCTATACGCGCGCAAAGGCGGAGGCGCTCGGTCTGCGCGGCGACGTCGGCTTCGGCTCGCGCGTCGAGCGCGTCGTCCTGATCTCGATCGGGCTAGCCCTCGCCCCGTGGGGTTGGCTCCAGTGGCCGATCTACATCCTTGCCGCGATGGCGTGGATCACGGTGATCCAGCGCATCCTCTTCGTGCGGCGGCAGCTGCGCGAGATCGCTGCTTCGTAGCGCAGCCGCGCGCACAATCAGCAAATACGGCGCGCGGAGGATGGCCAGACGCTCTTCTCTCGCTGTTCCGAAATACGCTATACTGCTAGCACTTTGACTGCTAGCACTTCAGCCGTACGGAAGGGCGTCCTCGTCCGAGCGCCTTCTTCACTCAAGGAGGCTCTCGTCCGCGAGACCGCGCGCAGGGGCGCCAGTCTCAATGACGTCGCCGTCGGAATCCTCGCCGGGACGTTCGGCATTGACTACGTGCCGACGAACCGCAGGAGCCCGCTCCCGGGCTCGAGCCCCGTCGTGCTCCTCCGCATGCCCGAAGAGCTCAAAGATGTGATCCAGGCCGAGGCGTTCCGCATCGGCTCGAACACGAACGATGTCATCCTCGCCGCGCTCTCGGATGAGCTCGGCGTTCCGTTTCAATCGAACCGCAGCAGGTCCG
>JAYTJO010000239.1:0-7780 GCA_043730975.1 Thermoleophilia bacterium
CGCCCGCGACATTCGTCTCGGCCTGGATCTCCTCGCAGGCGTCTCTTCACCCGTGCTGGAGGTCGAACTTCGCCATGTCGCCACGCACTCGAACCCGGAGGTTCGCGTGCGCGCGCTGGGAGCTCTTGCGGAATCGGGCGACCGTCGAGCGGGTGCCGAGGCCACATCGCTAGTGCGCGAGCTGGCGCGTTCCGACGACCCAGCGAGTCGCCGGGCCGCAGCGACCGCCTTCGCCTGGCGCGGCGCGGTTGACGCGGACCGGGTGCTGCTCGCCTCGCTCCTCGAAGATCCCGACCTCTCGGTACGCGCGGCCGCCCTGGATGCGGTAGCCCTCGATGACGCCATCGATTCGGAGATCGTTCACCTCGTCGTCGCGGCCGTCAGGGTAGCCCGCATTGCCGGCCGAGCGACCGCGGCTCTCGGGCGACTCGGCGAGACAGCGGTTGCTCCCCTCGGGGCCGAGGTCGCCCGAGGCGACGTTCCCCGGCCCACATCGCTCGTCCGCGCCGCGGCAGCAATGGCCCCAGGCCACGGGGTCTGGGTCATCGAACCTGCCCTTGGCGATCTCGACCGTGTCGTCGTGCTCGTCGCCCTCGACTCGCTCGATGCCGCAGGCGGCAGCGCCCTTCTCGAGCCGGACGTACTGGACAGGCTTCTCCGCGACGCCGCATCCCTTGCAGCACACGCCTTCGCAGCTCGGGCCGCGCTCGCCGACCACCACGCTCCTCTGATCAGAGCGCTCGACGACGAGATCGACCTTGCCCGCCGATTGACGATCGCTGTGCTCGCACTCCGCTACGGGGAGCGGATCCGAGCGGCGGTACGCGTCGTGGATTACGGGGAGGGACCCCGCCGTGCCCTCGCAGTCGAGGCGCTCGATGTGGTTCTCTCGCGCGACGAAGCCGCGATTGCGCTCCCACTCGTGTGTCGAGACCCCACTCCCGATCAACGCACAGCCGGCTCGCGACAGGCTGATTGGTCGGCGTGGAGGCCGGAAGACTGGATCGCAGATATCGCAGGTGACCCGGAGGCTGTGTGGCGTTCGCCGTGGCTCACCGAGTGCGCCCTCCACGCAGCCGCGTGATGGGGGCTGCGACCCGAATTGCCTAACGTGTCGAGTCTGCAGGTGACGCGGAGCCGTGCCGACTAGCGGCCGGTCTCTGCGCGGGCAATCCAGTACGTGTCGGCTTCCCCGAGGCGCACGCACGTGAAGTCGCAGGACTGAAGTCGCCCGAAAACGATTGACCCATCCTCCGGAATGCCGCCGTCAGAGAGGACGACCGCCCGACCCGGGTCGATCCCGTGCGTGAGCGCATACCAGCGCGTCAACGTCTTCCCGTAGCGGTCATCGAAGTCCGTAGAGACAACAGGGCTCCGGGCAAAGGCGGCGGCGAGAAGCGCAGGGACGCCGGACTCGAACGCGCCAGTGCGTTTCGGCCCGCGCTCGCGAAAGGCGCTTGCGTAGTTGACCGTTTGCACCAGCGTCAGCACCACGAGAACCGATACGACGCCCACGCGGCGGCGCGGCGCGAGCCTGGAAAGCCCGGCGAGACCGCCGATCGCGAGTGCGAGTAGAAGCACGGGATACGAAAGCAGGCGATCAGCATGATCGCGCCCGTTGGTCACGGCAGCCGGGATGGGCGTGAGCAGCACTGCGAGGAGAAGCCAGATCGTCCAGCGGTCGCGACTGCGAATCCCGAGGATTGCCCCCACCACAGCGAGGAGAGTGACCGCGGCGAGAAGGTGGCCGACACCCGTCACGTGCGTGGGACGCGGATCGCCGTCCGTGATCCAGTGCCAGAGTCGTGCGTCGTGGGCGTAGTTCGAGATGAAGATCTCGAGGCGCTCCGAGACAGACGCCCCCTCCGGGAACGCCGTGACCTCGTCGTACCGTGCGCGTGCCGCATCGAGATGAAGCATCAGCGGGATACAAAGCAAGCCGAACGTGACCCAGGCGATCGCGATCCATCGGGCACCCTGGCGTCCGAACACGAGCAGGGCGAGCGCCAAAAACGGTGCAAGGCCGCGCCCGCCCGCGTAGGAGTAGACGAGCAGGGCGAGAGCGCCGCCGACGAGAGCGCCTCTGGCGAGAGAAGAGCTGTCTTCAGCCCGATACGCCCGGTCGACTGCGAGCACGAGTGCGACAAGACACGCTGGCATCACCGTCATCTCCAGACCGGTTCGGCCAAGCTCGTAGAGCCAGGGCGTCGCTGCCGCCAAGACCAGCGTGGCGGCGACAACTCCCTTGCTTCCGGTTCGTCGATATGCCAGCAGACCGAGAAGCAGAACGGATACCAGGACTGCGAATGACCCGATCGCGCGCGCCGTCGCGACGGACGGCTTCGCGACGAGAAAGACCGCCGCGAGCGCATACGGGAAGACGGGGCTGAGATACCCGCCGTAGGAGGCAAAGAAGAGCGGCATCGCTCTGCCGTCCTCATCCCTCCCCGTTGTGGCGATTGAGTAGGCGTTCAATGCCGCCGAAGCCTCATCACGATGGAATCCGGGAGGATTGCCGGGAGTCGGCCACAGCAAGAGAACGCAGATGACGAGCACAATGCTCAGCAGGACAAGGTGGCCCGGCGCGGTCATGCGCAGAAGAGTCGCCCTCATCACGCGGATACTGTCAAGCGAAAGGCCGAGCCGGGCGGTGGGCCAGCTCCTCGGCTGAACACGAGTTTCCGCCGGCCAGGCAGCCTGCGGGCGAGCGGCGCATGTTCCTCGAGCCACCACCGCCGAAAGTCCCCGGGCGTGTCGCCCTCGCGCCGGGTGAGGCGAATGATCGCCTTCACGCGGTCGGCATCTCGGCGTCACCCGGATCCGGGAGGCTGTCCGGAAGCCGGAAGCCGCCTGCCTCCTCGAGCACGCCGATCCGGGCGGCGAGCGGTGGGTGCGTGTTGAAGAGCCCCGCGACGAACTTCGACGGCCCGGTTGCGTTGCGCAACGGCGTCTCGATGTAGAGGTGGGCGGTCGCAGAAGTCACGTTCTTGATCTCCCGGTGGTCGAGCTCGAGCCGACGGAGTGCGAGCGCGAGACCCTCCGGATCGTTCGTGATCTCTGCCGCCGAGGCGTCGGCGAGATACTCCCGTCTGCGGGACAGCGCCATCTGCACCATCACGGCAGCGAGCGGAGCGAGCAGGATCGTGACGATCGCGAGGACGAGAAAAATCCAGCCCTGGGCGCTGTCTCCACCCTTGCGGCGGCCGCCTCCGAAGTAGAGCATCCGCGCGAGCAGGTCGCTGACGAGAGCGACGACACCGACGAGGACCGCCGCAAGCGTCATCAGGCGGACGTCGCGATTGCGGATGTGCGAAACCTCGTGCGCGAGAACGCCCTCGAGCTCCCGCTTGCTCATCGACTCGAGCAGGCCGCTCGTGACGACGACATAGCTCTTCTCCGGAACGCGACCCGCTGCGAAGGCATTCGGCGCGGGATCGTTGACGACATAAAGGGGTGGCGCCGCTTCCATCCCTGCTGCGATCGAGACCGTGTCGATGAGGTGGTAGACCTCGGGCCACTCCTCGCGCGTGACGGGGTGGGCGCCGGTGAGCTTCGCGACCATCGAGCCGCTCGAGATGTACGCGAAGATGCCGTACACGACTCCCACGACGAGAACGAGGCCACCGAGACCCGCACCGCCGAGTGCATATGCTGCCCCGCCGAGCGCGATGATGAGGAGACCGAAAGCGGCGAGGACGAGGGCGGTGCGGAAACGGTTGGCCCTGATCTGCTGCTGCAGGGTCACGGCTGGAAGCTGACCTCCGGAAGCTCGCGATCGGCAGCCTCGGCAGCGAAGAACTCACGCTTGAGGAAGCCGAAGAGGCCCGCGAGCAGGACGGCCGGGAAGGTCTGAATCGAGTTGTTGAACCGCAACACGGTGGCGTTGTAGTAGCGGCGTGCGGCGGCGATCTTGTCCTCTGTGGCGGAGAGCTCGTTCTGCAGCTGGAGGAAATTGTCGCTCGCCTTCAGGTCCGGGTAGGCCTCCGCAACCGCGAAGAGCTTGCCGAGGGCAGCCGTGAGGAGATTGTCAGCCTCACCTGCCGCAGCGGGCCCTTGCGCTCCGGCAACGGCAGCGCGCGCCTGGGTGACCGCTTCGAATGTCCCGCGCTCGTGGGCCGCGTAGCCCTTGACGGCCTCGACGATGTTCGGGATCAGGTCGTTCCGGCGCTTCAGCTGCACGTCGATGTTTGCCCAGCCGGTGTCGACCTCGTTCCTCAACCGAACCATCCGGTTGTAGAGCACGACAGCGAAGACGAGCAGGACGACGACGATCGCGATGAGGACGTAGACGATGGTCACGCAGTCACGATATCGGCGCGGGCCTCACGCTGCCCGGCCGGAGGCACCGGAAGGCTATTGGCCCAGCAACAGCTCGGCGATCTGCTCACCCACGAGTACCGCGGGAACGTTCGTGTTCGCTCGCGGCACGACCGGCATCAACGAGGAGTCCGCGACGAGCACACCTTCGAGCCCACGCACGCGGCCGGCCCCGTCGCAGACCGCTAGTGGATCGCTTTCCGCCCCCATGGCGCACGTCCCGACGGGGTGGTAGTAGTGGGCGTGGTACTGCCCGATCGGACGGTCGAGGCTCGGGCTGATCTCCGAGCCGATCAGTCCGTGCAGCGGCTCGGTCGCGGCCAGCTCTCGCGCGCGCTCGATGCCCTCGGCGAGCACCGCGAGATCCACGCCCTCCGGATCGGAGAGGTAGCCATGGTCGATCAGGGGAGCCGCCTCCGAGTCGGTAGTGACGACGTGGAGAGAACCGCGTGACTTCGGTTCCATAGCGGACACAGCGAGGACGACCCGACCCGCAAGCAGGCTGTTCGGACTCCCGGCACACGGGAAAAGGTGAAGGTCGTATGGCCCGCTCGCCCGGCTCGAGCGGTACTTGCCAAGCGTCTGCTCCTCGGGCGTGAAGCGCACGGCAGAGGATTCAGCGAGGAGTGCATGCAGTCGCTCCGAGCCGGCGAACTCGACCTCGGCGAGCGGGTGGTCGTGGAGGTTGCGCCCGACACCCGGGAGGTCGACAACCGCCGCGATCCCCGCCTTGCCGAGGCTGGCCGGGTCACCGACACCCGAGCGCTGCAGGATCGCGGGGGAGCCGTAGGCGCCGGCGGCGAGCACGACCCTGGACGCCTCAATGCAGATCTCCTCACCGTCTCGCCGCACGAACACCTCGACGCCCCGTGCGGTCACGCCGAGGCGGTCGCAGAGCGCGTGGTCGAGGATCGTCAGGGTGTCGCGGCCACGCGCCGGATCGACGTACGCGAAGGCGGCGTTGATCCTTACTCCCGCTTCGATGTTGACCGGCTCGATGCCGAAGCCGACGCCGCCGTCGAGATCATCGAGGTCGTCCACCCGCGGGAGACCCAGAGCGGCCGCGGCATCGAGGCAGGCGCGATGGAAGGGCCCCACCTCGTCGTCTCGGTAGGTGCGAACCACCAGCCGCTCGAGAGCACGCGAGAAAGCGGGTCGCACGGCGGCCGAGCTCCAGCGGTCGTCGCCCGTGAGCTCTGCCCAGCCGTCATAGTCCTCCGGGCAGCCGACCGCGACGACGCACCCGTTGTGCGAAGAGCAGCCTCCAATCACCCGCGCGCGCGGGAACGTGATCGGCTCGCGCCCGGCAACCAGCCCGCTGTCGTAGCCCCAGTCGTGGGAGGTGACGAGCGCGCCGCCGTCGAGCAGATCCGCTGGCCACGCCCCCGATGCTCGCTGACCGTAATCCGGCCCGGCCTCGACGAGGATCACCTGGGCGTCGCTCTCTGCAGCGAGCCTGCCTGCGACGACGCAGCCCCCGCTGCCGCCGCCGACGACGAGGACGTCACATGCGAGGCGGGCGGTCACGCCCTCAGGCTATCGCGAGAGTGATCTGTACTGCTCCGGTCGCCGGGTCGAGAGGAGACCGAACGTGAGCCAGTCCCGGCGCTGGTCGAGGTCGAGATCGGCGACGAGCACGGCCGGCGCGTCACGCGGAGCCTCGACGACGATGCGCCCGTACGGATCGGAGATGAACGACGAGCCGTAGAACGTGAGCGGCCCCTCCGTGCCGATGCGGTTGATCGCGACCATGAACGTCGCGTTCGCGAGTCCGTTGGCGGCGATCATCTGCCGCCAGAGTGGCTGCGAGTCGAAGTCGTCCAGGTGAGGCTCCGAGCCGATCGCGGTCGGGTAAACAAGAATCTCTGCTCCGGCAAGTGAGTAGATCCTGGCGAGCTCGGGGAACCACTGATCCCAGCACGTCGGGAAGCCGAATCGGGCGTCACCGACGTCGACCACGGGGAAGCCTGTATCGCCCGGGGCGAAGTAGTGATCCTCGTGGTAGAAGGGGAAGGCGGGGATGTGCACCTTGCGCGTGCGCGCGAGGAGACGCCCGCCGGGCTCGACGGCGATCGCCGTGTTGAAGCCCTGGCCTTCCGGGTCGCGTTCGTAGAGCGATGCGTGCACGGCGGCTCCGACCTCGGCCGCCATTGCGCGGGCGAACGTCGCGGTCGGCCCTGTCTCGACGTCCTCGGCCGCGGCGTTTGCGGTCTCCTGATCGTCGGGCGTGATCGCAAAGTAGGGCGAGAGCGTCAGCTCCTGGAGGCAGATGACGGTCGCTCCCTGCTCGGCCGCGATCCGGATTCCCTGTGCCAGCGTCTCACGATGCGCTTCGGGATCGGGATTCCAGGCGCACTGGACGGCGGCCAGACGGAGCACGGGGCGGCCGCTAGGCTCGTCCATCCGAGCAGGCGAGGGAAGCGTTTCACCGACGCGTGAGATCACCTGGAAGTCGGTCACGATGCCACCCCGGCCAGCGGTACCTGCTGGGTGATGCAATGCGGTCCGCCGCCGCCGTAGGAGATGATGCGGCCGGGGACTCCGACGACCTCACGATCAGGAAAGGCAGAACGAATGATGGAGAGCGCCTCGTCGTCCAGCGGGTGGTCGGCGATCGGAACGACGACGCCGCCGTTTGCGACGTACATGTTGACGTAGCTGACCATGAGCTCCTCGCCGTCGAGATCGAAGTACGGCAGGTGCGGCAGCTCGATCACCTCGAACCGGCGGCCGGCCGCGTCGGTCTCGTTCCGCAGGATCTCGAGGTTCTCGGCCATCAGGTCGAAGTTCGGATTCGCGGGGTCCTCGCACGTCTGGGCGATAACGACGCCCGGCCGGACGTAGGTGCAGACCGCGTCGACGTGCCCGTCGGTGTGCGTGTCCTCGACGTGGCCGTAGCGAAGCCAGATGATCTTCTCGACGCCGAGGCGGGTCTTCAGCTCGGACTCGATCGCCTCGCGCGTACACCCGGGATTGCGATTCTTGTGGAGCAGGCACTGCTCGGTGGTGATCAGCGTCCCCTCGCCATCGACCGTCAACGAACCGCCTTCCAGCACCATCTCGGAGACGATCCGCTCGATGCCGAGTACGTCAAGGATCGCCTCGCCGCTCGCCGCGTCCTTGTCGTACGGCAGGAAGCGCTCGCCCCACGAGTTGAAACGGAAGTCGACGCCCGCTCGTCGCCCGTCGTCGGCGAGAACGATGATCGGGCCCGAATCGCGAACCCACGAGTCGTCGATCGGAATCTCCACGATCTCGACGGCGGCCGAGACGAGTCGGCGCGCGTCATCGACCTGGCCCGGGTTTACGACGAGGGTGAGCGGCTCGAACTGGACGATTGCGTTCGCGGTTGCGGCGAACTCGCGCTTTGCTTCCTCGAAGTGCGAGCCCCAGAGGTCAGCGCGGGTCGGCCAGGCCATGAGGCAGCGCTCGTGCGTCCCGAATTCGGCCGGCATACGCCAGC
>JAYTJO010000240.1:0-3535 GCA_043730975.1 Thermoleophilia bacterium
GTAGATGCTGTCAGAGTGAGAGTCGAAGATCACTTCGAGGGAGGCCCGACGATCCTGCTTCATCCGCGCGCGCGGGGAAGCGTTGCCGCTCTTTCCACGGGTGTCATTGCGGGAGCTCTTGGCGTGCTGGCATCGACCGTTGTCCTCGCACTGAGCGGCGACGTCTCCTACACGCCTCTCGTGGGAGGGGTGGCTATCGCGATCTGGCTCGCCGGAGGGACTGCGGGTGTTGCCGCTCTCGTGACGGCCTGGACGCTCGGGGCCTGGGCGCTGACGCCACCGCTCCTCCGGTTCGACCTCGTGTCTGGCGACGATTTTACCCGGTGGAGCGTCTCGCTCGCCATCGGCGTCCTCGTCTGCGCGGTTGGTGTCGTTGCGCGCAGAGGGCACGTTCGCGCTGCACACGCCGCCGAGATTGCGGAGCGCTCGCGCCTCCAGGTCCTGGGGCTCCAGGGGCTGACCGCATCGCTCTCGGCGGCGCTGACCCCGGGTGAGGTCGCACGCGCCCTCGTCGAGGGTGTCCCCACGGCGATCGGTGCTCGCGGTGGCGCACTCGGCCTGATCGAGGGCGATGATCTCGTGATTGTCGACCCGGCGGGCTCCGCGGGGCAGACAATACGTCCGGGCTCTCGGATGTCACTAGCGACACGCGCGCCGATCACGGCGGCGGCGAGAACGGGAGCGCCGGCCTGGGCGCAGCGTCGGCGCGAGTTCGTGTCGCGCTTTCCCGAAGGAGCAGCTCTGGCTCCGTATGCATCCGGCGCCCTGGCTGTTCCCGTCCTCATCGGCGAGCGCCTTGTGGGTGCGATGGGGTTCCCCTTCGCCGAGCCAGACGCGATCACAGAGGAGATCCGAACGGTGGCACAGGTTGCCGCCGACCTCGGCGGGCAGGCGCTCGAGCGTGCGGAACTCTACGCCCAGGAGCGAGCCTCTCGTGAGGCGCTCGATCGGATCCTGGCGGTTGCTCCTCGCTTCCTCCGGGCTGCGACAACCGACGCCGTCAGCGCGTCGGTGTGCTCGGAGGCCCGTCGGACATTGGGGTGCGACGTGGCCCAGGTCTGGACACCGCTCGACGGAGACGAGGAGATCGAGGTCGTCTGGCGCGATCCGCCGAGTTCGGTGATCCCTCCGGGAACCAGGATGACCTATGCGGATCTCCCCGGGTTGATCGAGGAGATGCGCGGGTTGAGGTCGATGTTCGTCGAGGACGTGCAATTGCACGCCCGCGGCGAAGCGCTGCGCCACGCACGGGAGGTCGGCGTCTTCTCGTCGCTGCGAATCCCGATCGTCATCGGCGCCGAATCCGATCGCGTTCTCGTGTTGCAGTGGGAGCGTGTCGTCGCTAAACCCGCACCATCCGTGCTGGCGGTCGCGCGTCGGTTTGCGGATCAGGCCGGTCTCGCCATCGAGCAGGCCGAGCGCAGGAGAGCCGAGGCGCAGACGGTCGCGCTCCAGGCGGTCACGGAAGCGCTGGCAGCCGCGGTGACGCCTGCCGACATCGGGACGGCTGTTGTCCACCAGGGCGTCGAAGCGCTCGGGGCCCGCGCCGCCACGATGTATGCGCTCAGTGAGGACGGCGAGTCGCTCGAGCTCGTTGCCAGCGAGGGGTATGCCGACGACGTGGTATCGACGTGGTCGACGATCTCCGTCGACGTCGAGTCTCCCGTGACCGACGCAGTCCGTACCCGGGAGATGATCGTCTGCGGATCGCTCGAGGAGATCGGCGCTCGCTATCCATGGTTCGACGAGACGGAGAATTCCTTCGTGGCGGCCCCGCTGATTGCTGCCGGCCGAGTCATCGGCGCCGTGTTCATCGGCTCGCTCGGAAGTCACCGGCATACCCCTGAGGACATGAGCGTCGTTGTCAGCCTTGCCCGGCAGGCGGCGCAGTCTCTCGATCGGGCGCAACTGTTCGAGCGCGAACAGGCTTCGGCCAACCGGCTCCGCAAGCTCCAACTGGTGACCGCGGCGCTGTCGAAGGCAGTGACGGCCGCCGACGTGAGCCAAACCTGCCTCGAGTCCGCGGTCGCCGGGATCGGGGCGTCGGAGGGACTTATCGTCTTGCCGCGCGAGAATTCCGGCCCTCTCGCCTCAGCCCTCGGGGTGGCGGCGTCGATCGGTGTCTCTGGTCCGGAGGATGAGATCCCGGCTGGGGCCGTCGGTCCGATCGCCGAGTGCATGAGCGATGGCCAGCCCGTATCCGCCGAGGAAGGGTGGATGGCGCTTCCACTCGCGGACGGCGCGCTCGCGCTCCGATCACCCTCGGTCCGTCCAATCGCCACTTCCGACCGGCAATGGCTCACGACGCTCGTGAGCCAGAGTGCCCAGGCGCTCGACCGCGCTGGCCGCTACGAGACCGAGCGCCGCATTGCCGAAACGTTGCAGCGGAGCGTCCTGCCCGAGCGCCTGCCTTCGTTACATGGCGTCAAGTTCGCGGCACGCTACCTGCCGGGCACGGTCGGAGTGGACGTCGGTGGCGACTGGTACGACGTGATCCACCTCAGCGATGGACGAATCGGCCTCGTGATCGGTGACGTGGTGGGAAAGGGTGTTCGTGCTGCGGCAACGATGGGGCAGCTTCGCAACGCGCTCCGGGCGTTCGCGTTCGAGCACACCGACCCGTACGAGGTCGTGTCGCGGCTCGGCAAGTTGGTGGACGGGATGATGGAGGTCCCCTTCGCAACGCTTGTCTACCTCGTCGTTGACCCTCGTGGCCTTGGCGCGCGGTACGTCGTCGCGGGGCATCCGCCGCCGCTCGTGCGCGCACCCGACGGGACGGCCACGTTCCTCGACGGAGGACGGACGCTGCCGATCGGCGTCGATGCGTCGCTCGACTTCGCAGCAGGCGACGTGCAGCTCGAGGCAGGCTCGACGGTTGTGTTGTACACGGACGGGCTCGTCGAACGCCGTGGGATGCCGCTCGATGAGGGACTACAGCTCCTCGCCGTGTCGGCTGCTGTGAGTAGCGACGACCCGGAGGAGCTCGTCGACGCAGTCATTGCGTCGCTGACCGGAGATCATGAGCGACCCGACGACATCGCAGTGCTAGCGCTGCGATTTTCGAGGGTTGTCGGTGAGATATTCGAGTCTGTGTTGCCCGCGACAACGGATGGGCTCGTCGAGATGCGCGGCGCATTTCGAGAGTGGCTCGCCGCCGCTCGCGTCGAGCAGAGTGCGGCCGCGGATATCGACCTCGCCGCGTGGGAGGCGTGTGTAAACGCGATCGAGCACGCTCAGGACCCGCTGCAACACACGTTTGCGCTCCGAGCGACGCTCGATGACGGTGGTTGGCTGCACATCGAAGTGGAGGATTCGGGCCACTGGAAGGAGGGCGTCGCCTCGGTCGACCGAGGCCTCGGCCTCACGCTGATCCGCTCGCTGATGGATACGGTCGACGTGCGCACGAGCGACACCGGCACCACGATCGTGATCGAGCACAATGTGCACATCGAAGAGGATGTTTGACACCCGTGAGATCGGGGTACCGGGAATCATGAAGAGCTCCCGATCAAGGGGTTGTGATGGGCCGCGGTGG
>JAYTJO010000241.1:0-2357 GCA_043730975.1 Thermoleophilia bacterium
GGCCCTCATTCTCCCGGCGGCGCTCTTTCTCGCGGTGCTGCGCTCCCTACCGGGACCGGTGTTCTTCCCGATCCGGGCGCTCGCGATCGCCTACGCCGACCTCTTCCGTGGGATTCCCACGATCCTCGTGATCTCGATTCTCGGCTTCGGGATGCCGGCACTCGGGCTTTCGTGGCTGCCGACGTCCGAGTTCTTCTGGGCAGTCGTCGCCCTCGTGCTCGTGTACACGGCCTACGTCTCCGAGGTCTACCGCTCCGGGATCGACTCGGTACACGCGAGCCAGGACGCGGCCGCCCGCTCGTTGGGTCTCTCGCACGGGCAGTCGCTTCGCTTCGTCGTTCTCCCGCAAGCGGTTCGGCGCGTCATCCCGCCACTTCTGAACGACTTCATCGGACTCCAGAAGGACACCGCGCTCGTTGGCACGCTCGGCGTTGTCGAAGCGTTCAAGCAGGCGCAGATCGACCAGTCCGCGACGTTCAACGGCACGCCCTATCTCGTCGCGGCGACGCTGTTCGTGCTGATCACGATTCCGCTCGCACGGTTCGTCGACTGGCTCGTGGCGCGGGACAAGAAGCGGCAACAGGCCGGGAGGGCCGCATGAGCACGCAGGGCGGAAACCCAGACAAGGCCGGGCGACGCGTGCGCGTCGCCCCTACGCCTGTCACCGCGGCTACCGGTGCGGCGCTCCGGGTCGAGGGCGTCTACAAGGCCTTCGACAAGCTCGAGGTGCTGCGCGGGATCGACCTCACCGTGGACGAGCACGAGGTCGTCTGCCTGATCGGTGCATCGGGCTCCGGCAAGTCGACGCTGCTGCGGTGCATCAACCTGCTCGAGCCGATCCAGGCCGGGCGGATCATTGTCGGCGATGTCGAAATCACGGCACGAAATGTCGACCTCAACGCGATTCGGCGGAAGATCGGGATCGTCTTCCAGTCGTACAACCTCTTCCCCCATATGACCGTGCTCGAGAACGTGACGCTCGCCCCGCGCAAGGCGTTGAAGCAGTCGCGCAGCGATGCGAACGAGACGGCAACCGAGTTGCTGCGACGCTTCGGCCTCGCCGACAAGACCGGCGAGTACCCGGATCGGCTCTCGGGCGGGCAGCAGCAGCGTGTCGCGATAGTGCGCGCGCTCGCGATGAAGCCTGAGCTCCTGCTCCTCGACGAGGTCACGAGCGCACTCGACCCCGAGCTCGTCGCCGAGGTGCTCGACGTGATTCGAGAGCTTGCGTCGGGTGGGATGACGATGATCATCGCGACCCACGAGATGGGGTTTGCCCGCGACATCGCGAACCGCGTCTGCTTCCTCGACGCCGGCTCGATCCTGGAGGAAGGCGCGCCGCAGCAGATCTTCAGCGCTCCGCGCGAGGAACGCACGCAGCAGTTCCTGCAGCGGATCGTGGACGCCGGCCGCCTTTGAGACGATTGACCTATGATTCGAGCGTGTTGGATCAGTCGAAGAACATCGATTCGTCGCTCGAGCCGCTCGACGAGTACATCGTCATCCAGCCCGTCAGCGACGAGACCGAGACGCGCGCGGGCCTGATCCTCCCCGCTTCCGCCCTTTCCACGGTCGCAGTCCGCACCGGGATCGTCACCGCAGTCGGCTCCGAGCCGAACGGGATCGAGCGCGGCGATAAGGTGCTCTATCCGCACGAGGCGGGCTTCGACGTGCGCCTCGGCGGGATCGAGGTCAAGGTACTGAAGCGCTCCGAGCTGATCGGCCGCATCCACGACTGAGCACGGTGACAGGCTTTAGCCTGTCTCCCGGGTCCGGTTCGTCAAGCCGCACGGTTCAGCCCGACCAGGCGCTTCGCCGCATCCTGTACTGAATCGGCCATTGCGTCCGATATCCTCTCGCAACCGGGAGAAGTGGCCGAGTGGCTGAAGGCGCTGCCCTGCTAAGGCAGTATCGGGGGTAACCCTGATCGAGGGTTCGAATCCCTCCTTCTCCGTTCCCCGTACGGGGCACTAGTGCCCTGAGCCTGTCGACTCCTCCTCCTCGAGAGGTTGGCCCGTCAGATCGGCGATCATTCGATAGTCCCTGTCGAAGCACCAGAGGACGACGTCGGGATGGAGCTCTGCAATCGCCGCGATCAGAAAGTCAGCGGGCGGACGCCGATGAGCACCATTCGATCTGGCTGCCAACAGGCGTTGCACTTCGATCGCGCGCCGACTCGTTTCCTCCGTCAGCGGCAACCAGTCGAGCGGTTCCAGCAGCGCCCTGAACTGCGTCTCGTACTTCTTGCTCGTATCCGCCGCGTGCATCACCTCGAGCGCGACCGGAACACACGTGACAACCTCGTCGGCCGCGATACGGCGAACGAGCCGCTCTCTGATGTCGGGTCTCTGCGGCTT
>JAYTJO010000242.1:0-7027 GCA_043730975.1 Thermoleophilia bacterium
GCCTCCGTGCTCGTCTCGCAGGGCGTCGACTCGGTGATCCTGTGCGGCGCGACAACGAGTGGGTGTATCCGGGCCACCGCGATCGATCTGCTGCAGTACGGCTGGCCGACGATCGTGCCCCGCGAGTGCGTTGGCGACCGGGCGCGGGCACCTCACGACGCAAACCTGTTCGACATTCAGGCGAAGTACGCTGACGTCGTCTCGCTGGAGGACGCGCTCGTCTACCTCGAGACCGTCCCCGGGAAGGTCGGTACCGCGGCTTGAGCTACCGGGTCGCCTTGCTGCCCGGTGACGGGGTGGGGGCCGAGGTCACGGTGGAGGCCCGGCGTGTCGTCGACGCGCTGGGTCTTCCCCTCGAGTGGACGGAGCTTCCCTGGGGCTCGGCTTTCTATCACGAGCACGGGCGGATGATGCCGGAGGACTGGGCGGACGTCCTCACCGCACACGACGCGGTGCTGATGGGAGCGATCGGCGACCCGTCGGTGCCCGATCACGTGTCCCTGTGGGGATCGATCCTCGTGATCAGACAGCACCTCGACCTGTGGGCGAACGAGAGGCCTGCGCGCCTCCTTCCTGGAATCGCATGCCCACTCGCTGGACGGGGAGCAGCCGACGTCGACATGCTGTTCGTGCGCGAGAACACGGAAGGGGAGTACGCCGGTGTCGGCGGGCGCTCACACCGGGGCCACCCACTCGAGGTCGGCATCGAGACGAGCGTCTTCACCAGAGCCGGTGTGGAGCGGGTCGTTCGACATGCGTTCACTCGTGCCTCGGGCCGCCGCCGCGTGCTGACGAGCGCAACGAAGTCGAACGCCTCCCGGTTCGGCTACGTCCTGTGGGACGAGATCGTCGAGGAGGTGGCGGCCGACTTCCCCGACGTCCGCGTCGAGCGCGTGCTCGTCGATGCACTCGCGGCGCGGATGCTGCGAGATCCCGGCAGCCTTGACGTGGTTGTCGCCTCCAACCTCTTCGCCGACATTCTCACGGACATTGCCGCCGCAATCCAGGGTGGGATGGGGATGGCGGCATCGGCCAATCTTGCGCCCGGCTCCGACACGCCGGGCGTCTTCGAGCCGGTGCACGGATCTGCGCCCGACATCGCGGGGAAGGGGATCGCGAATCCAGCGGGTGCGATCTGGAGCGCGTCCCTGATGCTCGACCACCTGGGAGAGGTCGAGGCTGCGGCGAAGGTGATCGCTGCTCTCGAGGCCGTGTGTCGTGATGGGCCCCGAACCCGCGACGTCGGCGGCAGCGCCTCCACACGGGAAGTCGGCGACGCGCTCGTGGAAGCGGTCTCCCTAGCGTAGGACGCCGATCATCACGCCGCCGGCCAGGATGAGCACGCCCGAGAGCACGGTCCGCCGGCCGATGTGCTCGCTTCCCCCGATCAGCGCTGCGGCGAAGATCACCGCCCAGAGAGACTGTGTTGCGTTGAGCGGGGCAACGATGCTCACGCGGCCCCGGTCGAAGGCTACGACGAGGCATGCGTAGGCGAGACCCAGCGTGACGCCTGCGACCGCAAATGCAGGGAACGCGGCGCGTAGCTTCGCAGACAGGCCTCTGCGGCGCGCCACGAGTAGGTAGAGAAGCACGACCACGCTCGCCCCGAGCAATGACGCAGCCGACGCGGCAAGTGGCGGTACATCCGCATCTCTCGCAACGAGGCGAACGGCGTTGTCCCGCACGGCGAACAGCGCCGCGCACGTAAGCGCGAGCACGGCCCCGAGCGCCCGAAAGTGTGCGGGCCGGACTCGCTCGCGAACCAGAACAATGCCTCCGGCGACGATCAGCGCCGTGCCGGCAAGGAGCGGCGGACGAAACGGCTCGTCGAGCACGATCAGGGCGATGAGGACCGAGATCAGCGGTGCGGTGCCGATCAGAATGGCGGCACGCGCAGGCCCGGCGTCGCGGATGGCGAGGATGAAGAGAATCTGGGAGAAGCCGGGCACGATGGCGCCAACCACGACGAAGGGCCACAGATCGGAGAGCGTGATCCCACTCACGAGCGCGGGGAGCGCAAGCATTGCCCCGGTGAGGAATCCGACGCCGGTGACGACGAGCGCCCCAGCCTCGGGATCGGCGCCCCGTGTCAGTCCGTGGCGGACGGCCAGGGTGAGGACGCCGAACAGGGCCCCCGCGAGCACCGCGAAGAGGACAGCTGGCACTGTACTAGGATCTCGCTGTGGTCGATCCAGATAGGCCCACTCCGTGGATCCTCCCAGAGTCGGAGGTCGTAAAGGGGCAGTTCGTGGCCGGCATCGCTTGACGACCGTTCGGAGGGCAGTGATCGGCGGCTGCGCGCTTGGCTTCGCCACTGGCTGGAACATTGCAAACACCGGCTCCGTTGCCGTCCAGCTAGCGGACGTCTACGGCGTTGAACTTGCCGTGATCGGGTTGTTCACGACTGCGCTCTTCATTACCCACGTTGGGATGCAGATTCCGGCGGGGCGCGCTGCAGACCGGTTCGGCGCGCGCCGAACCGGTCTGATCGCCCTGGCGGTGATCTTGACCTTCAATCTCGCAGCGCTGGCGGCTCCCGATCCGGCCGTGGCGCTCGCCGCCAGGCTCCTCATCGGCGTCGGGACGGGTCTCGGGTTCATCTCGGGGAGCGCCTATGTGCGGAGCAGAGCCGGCACGGCGTTCGCGCAGGGTCTCTACGGTGGCGCAGCTCTCGGAGGCGCAGGCGTCGCTCTCGCGAGCGTACCCCTGGTCGCAGGTCTGATCGGCTGGCGGGCTCCGTTCGCAACAGCGGCCGTTCTTGCGGTCGTAGGGGTAGCGTTTCTCGTCGCCGCGCCCTCGGACGGGCCACGACGCCAGCAGCCGCGGGAGACCCACGTACCATCGGGCGTCCTCCGGGATGTGCGTCTCTACAAGCTTGCGGTGCTCTTCTCCTGCTCGCTCGGGTTGAGTGTTGTGCTCGGCAACTGGGTGACGACGCTCCTCCAACGCGAAGGCGGGATGAACCGGGGTGCCGCTGGCGCGATTGCCGCGCTCACGTTGGTGCTCGGCATCATCTCGCGCCCACTTGGCGGCTGGATCCTGCAGAAACGCCCACGACGCATCCGCCTAGCGGTTGGCGCGAGTCTCGTCGGTGGTGCGCTCGGCAGTCTCGCCGTCGCCGCGCCGGTCGCCGGCACCACGCCAGCACTGGCCGTCTTCGGCGCACTGTTGATCGGTGTCGCCGGTGGAATCCCCTTCGCCCCTTCCTTCCAGGGAGCCGCCAGCCTGCGCCCCGACGCGCAGGCAGCGGCGGTCGGTTTCGTCAACGGAGCGGCGAGCATGGTCATCCTCGTGGCAACGCCCCTGCTCGGACTCACCTTCTCGCTCCCGGGTGGCGGCAGAGCAGGTTTCGTCGTCATTGCGTTTCTGTGGGTGGCTGCCCTTCTTCTGCTCCCGAGCACGCGTGCGCTCGGAGGTGAGCTCAGACCAGAGCCCGAATTGCCTTCAGGATGATCTCCGCTGCAAGCGCCGCGTCGGCGGGATCGGCGTCCTCGTCCGGGTGGTGGCTGATCCCCTCCACGCACGGGACGAATACCATTGCGCTCGGCACCCGGTCGGCAACGCACATCGTGTCGTGGGCCGCGCCGGAGTGCATGCGCATGTGCGACTCCCCCGTGCTCCGCGCCGCTTCGTCCAGAGCGTCCACGATTGCGGCGTCGAGTGGAGTGACGGCAAGCTTCTGGCGCAGCACTACCTCGGCGGTCATGTTCCGGCGCTCGGCAGCCGCGACGACAAAGGCGGAGATCGCTTCGGCGACGCCTTCGTAGACTTCTCCGACCGGGCCACGGATGTCGAGGGAGAATCTCACCGAGCTGCCGATTGCATTGATGAGCCCTGGGTCGACCTCGATCTCGCCGATCGTCCCGACCGTCCCCTGTCCGGCTGCGACGGCAAGTCGCTCGAGCTCGAGGATCGTCTCCGCGAGGACGAGGGTCGGATCGAGCCTCAGGTCCATCGGGGTCGCGCCCGCATGGTCGCCGCGTCCCCTGACAAACACGTCGGCGTGGACGTAACCAGCGATCGCGCCGACGATCCCGATCCGGTTCCCGGTGTCCTGCAGGAGACGGGCCTGCTCGATGTGCATCTCGATCCAGACGACGAGGTCGTCGAGCTCGTGGATCGACTCGCGCCAGCGGCTCGGCTCGTACCCGGCCTCCTCGGCGTGCTCCCAGAAGCTGCGACCATCGTCGATGGCTCGGAACGACTCGCGTAGGTCGTGCTCGGTAACGCGCTGCAGCATGATGCGGCTGCCGAGTAGCATCTGGCCGAACCCCGAGCCCTCTTCCTCGAGGAACGAGATCACCTGGAGTGGCAGGCCCAGGGACAGCTCGTCATTGAGGCGACAGACCTCGAGCGCCGTGACGACACCCAAGGTGCCGTCGTAGCGCCCGCCGTTGCGGTTCGAATCACAGTGCGAGCCGACTCCGAAGACAGCCTCGCCGGCCGGTCGGTTCCGCGCGATCAGGGTCCCGACCGGGTCTTCGTGGACATCGAACCCGAGCGCGCGCAGCTCACCGCTGACGTAGTCGAGTGTCCGCCGGTACTCGGGCGTATAGGCGTAGCGGCGGATCGCGTCGTCGCTCGTCGTGTACGCGCGGCTTGCAAGCGTCGCGATATCGCGAGCAATCCTCGTGGCGCTCGCCTCGCGGTCGATCGAAGGCAACTCGTCCGTCATCGGAGTGGACTCTACTATTGGTTCGTGGAAGAGGTCTGGCCTCCGCCGAGAGCGAGTGCGCGAGCTGCGCTGTGGGCGGCGGAGCGCCATCTACTGGCCAGTGAGTACGCGGCGGCCGGCGATTCGCTCGGGAATGCGTTCGCGTACGGCTCCCCGGCGACCGTTGCCGTCTCCCGCGGGTTGCGCCAGCTCGCCGCGGCTGGCTATCGGTACCAGGAGGGTGACACCCTCCGGGCTACGAGGCTCCTCGAGCACGCCCGCGAGCGGCTCGCACCGTTTGGGCCATGCTACGACGAGGTCGACCTCAGCGTGCTCCTTGAGGTTGTCAACGCGTCCCTCGAGTCGTAGGGTCGGGACGTAGGATGCCGGCATGACGACAGAGAATTGGCGGAACCGCAAGACACTGATCCTCGGCCGCACCGACATGATCGGGCTTCTGACTCCGGCCGAGTACAACGACCGCGTCGAGCACGCATTCCGTATGCATGGTCTCGGGCGCGTCTACATGGAGCCGAAGGGCCACATCGTGCTGGATCGGTATCCCGGCGAATGGGAGGTGATGCCTTCCTACATCGAGGAGCCGGAGGCTGCGGCCTGCAAGTGGGTCTCGATCCGCGAGAACAACGCGCAGTACGGCCTTCCTGCGGTCTTCTCGATCCTTATCTACACCGATCCTGAGACAGGATTCCCGCTTGCGATCTGCGATGGCTCGCATCACACGCTGATGCGTACCGGCGCGTCGGCGGCCGTCTCGGCGAAATGGCTTGCGCGAAAGGACTCGACCGTGCTCGCGATCGCGGGCACGGGAAGCGTCGCCAAAGGCACACTCGCCACCTGCGACGCCGTCTTCCCGTTCCTTGAGGTGCGCGTCTGGAGCAGGACGCAGGAGTCCCTCGACCGCTTCATCGCCGAGGAGCAGCCTCTCTACCCTCACCTGGAGATCAAGCCGTCCACGGAGCTCGAGCAGGTCGTGCGTGGTGCCGACGTCGTCGTAACCGGGACACACGCGCGGCGGTGGATCGTCGATAACGGCTGGATCGAACCGGGCACGCACCTTGCGGCGCTCGGGGCCGATCTCAGCGGCGAGCAGGAGCTCGACCCGCGCATCCTCCAGAGGGCCCGGGTCTTCGTCGACGACATCCGACAGTGCATTCCCGACGGTGAGATCAACGTACCGCTGCGCGAGGGGCTGATCACGGAGGATCACATCGCCGGTGAGATCGGCAAGGTGATCTGCGGCGAGCTCGAGGGGCGGCAGTCGGACGAGCAGATCACGGTCTTCGACTCGACAGGCATCGCGCTCCAGGACTCCGCCACCGTACCCCTCGAGGTCGAGCGCGCGCGCTCCGCCGGGGTCGGTATCGAGAAGAAGATGATCTCGACGTGATGGCCGCGGCGATCTTCGAGGCTGCGCTCAGCGCCGAGCAGGCGGCGGAGCTCGCACGGCTGATGGAGCAGGGACGGCCGACGAGACCGGCTGGTGTGCTCACGGTCGCCCTCCTGTACGACGGCGAACGTGGTCAGCTCGTTGCGATCTGGAAGAGCCGCGACGCGCTGGAGCAATACGTCGCGGAGACCGAGGTTCCGCGCGGCCGGGAGCTGATGCGGAAGGTCGGCGTCGAGCCGACGATGACGGTCGTCGACGTGCTCGACCTGGGCTGAGCCCTACCTGCGCGGTACGAGCTGCTCGCCTGCGAGCAGGCGTTCGACTCCGCCAAGACCCCAGTGTGTTCGCGTGTCGGCGGTGACGAGGGTCGGCACGCCCTGGACGCCGGCCGCGACGGCCTCGGCGCGTATCTCCGCGATCCGCGCCAGCCCCGCCGGATCGTACGCCGCCGCCACAGCCGCGTCCTCGTCGAGCCCCGCACGTTGAGCAGCCCGCGCGATCTGTGCGTCGGCCGAGATGTCCTCGCCTTCGCAGAAGAACGCTTCATACAGCGCGTGCTTGAACGCGCGAAGGCGGCCGAGATCATCAGCCCAGAGGCACGCTGCAAGCGGCAGCGTCGAGCGCGGCTGAAAACGCGGGAGGTGGATCTCGACTCCCCTCGCCTGCGCGTGTCGATAGACGTTGTCCGTCCAATCCGTGCGTAGGTGGTCGCCGCGAGGGACGAGCAGTGGTCGCGGAGCAGGACGAAGTTCGAACGGCAGCCACTTCACATCGACCAGGCCGGCATCCTCGGCCGCCTCAGCGGCGCGTGACTCGAGGTACGAGTACGGGCAGACTACGTCGTAGTACAGGGAGAGCTGCTGCATGGCACCACAGAGTATGCTCGACAGGTGCCACCCGATGTGAGCCAGATCCGCCTCGACCCAGACCCCTACGTGCCATTCCGGCTGTCGCAGGGCTTCAGG